>CABXRK010000019.1 GCA_902514625.1 uncultured Bacteroidota bacterium | reverse complement strand
TTTCCTCAGCAATATATGTATAAAGTTGATGTAGTTGCAATTTTTCTTTAGCCCATATCTCTAATAGTTGTAATGCTTTTTTAGCAATTCCCTTATTATGAAATTCTTTATCTACAATTACACCTATTCCAGCTCTTTTATGTTCAGGTCTAAAATCAAACAAATCTACTAGGCCAACTCCTTTTTTGTCTTCTAGAGAAATTACCATTCTAAGCTGTTTAACATCGAAAATATCTCTTCTTGAATTTTTTATGTAATCTTTCAATAAATCAAAAGAATAAGGGGAAATTGTATTTGAGTATTTCCATAAACTTTGATCATTTTCTATTAAATATAACCAAGTAAGATCACTTTTTTCTAGGGCACGCAAATGTATTTTTAAATCCAATTTATATCTTTATTTTACCTTTATAAACTTTAACAACTGGACCTTTTAAATAAACTTTATGATATAGTCCATCTTTATGTTGAAAATTAACTTCCAATTGACCGCCTTTAACATTTATTTTTATTTTTTCTTGACTTGTTTCCTTTAATTTATGCATAGCTATAGCTGTAGCTGTTGCGCCAGTACCACAAGAATATGTTTCATCCTCAACCCCTCTTTCATAGGTTCTTATTGAAAATTCATTATCTGAAATTTTCTGAACAAAATCAACATTAGTTCCTTTATCTTTATAAATATTACTATATCTAATTTCTGATCCTTTTAATTTAACATCTATAGAATCAATATCTTCAACCAAAACAACATGATGGGGTGATCCTGTATTTAAAAAAATATAATCCTTCAAGCAGTTTATTTTATATACATCTGACATTCGAACAGAAATTTCATTATCCCCTATAATCGCAGAATAAAATTCTTCAGAAAATTCAAAACTTATTCCTCTATTAAAACTATATAAAAAATTTGCATAAGAAACAGCACATCTAGCACCATTTCCACAAAATGATCCTTTATTGCCATCGGAATTGTAATAGATCATTTTAAAATCCATTTTCAATGAATCCTGAATTAAAATTAATCCATCTGATCCAATACCAAAAACTCTATCACATAAAAACTTAATTTTTCTATTATTTTTTGATGGAAATTTTAATTTCCTATCATCAATTATTATAAAATCATTTCCTGTTCCATGAAATTTGTAAAAATCTATTTCCATATAACAAATTTAATGATATTTTTTTCACAATATTAATGTTAAATTGTAGTTAAAGGATTAAAATCAATTAATAGATTATTTTATTTTTGAATAATTTTTAAAAAATTGAATTATGAAATCAATTATTAATACCTTCTTAATAGCTCTCGCTAGTGCTTTAATTACAAGTTATTTAGTACTAGACTATTTATCTATAAAAGAAGAAAAAACCTTGCCCTTATCAAAAATTATTCCTTCAACTTATTCATATAATTCTGTAATTCAATCTGATGTACCACCAACTGACTTTATTGAAGCTGCATCCAAAAGCATCAATGCAGTTGTACATGTTAAAAATACATCTTCAAATAATACTAGCTTCTCTGCTTTAGACCTATTTTTTGAAAGAAAAATCCCTGAAAATAGAATTGGAACAGGCTCAGGAGTTATTGTCTCACCAGATGGTTATATAATTACAAACAATCATGTAATAGATGATGCAACAAAAATTGAAATCACTACAAATGATAATAAAATTTATAAAGCAACTTTAATAGGTACAGATCCATCTACTGATATAGCTGTTTTAAAAATTGAACCAGAAAAAAAACTCCCCTACCTATTCTTTGGTAACTCTGATAATACTAGAATTGGTGAATGGGTTTTAGCAGTTGGGAATCCATTCAACTTAACATCAACAGTAACCGCAGGAATTATTAGTGCAAAATCAAGAGATCTAAACGAAAATGATATGGAAAATCAATCTTTTATTCAAACTGATGCTGCTGTTAATATGGGGAATAGTGGTGGTGCATTAGTAAATACAAGAGGAGAATTAATTGGAATAAATACTGCTATCACATCTATGTCTGGTGGTTTTGTTGGATATTCTTTTGCTGTTCCAAGCAATATAGCTAGAAAAATATTTGAAGATATCCTTGAATATGGAAATGTTCAAAAAGGCCTTCTAGGTGTATCAGGAAGAGGTTTAAATGCTAAATATGCTGAATATTTAAATATTACTCAAACTGAAGGGTTTTATGTGGCAGATGTAGAAGAGGGAATGGGAGCTAAAACAGCAGGTTTAAAAGAAGGAGATATTATAATTAAAGTTGATAATACGAATATAAAATCTTTTTCAGATTTAACTGGATACCTTGGAAGTAAAAGGCCTAATGAGAATGTTAGCGTAACTTACATTAGAGAAAATATAAAAAAAGAAGTTGATGTTATTTTAAAAAAATTAGAGATAGCTCAATTTTTTGGAATGAAATTTAAAAATCTTTCAGTTAATGAATTATCAAAATTAAACATTGAAAATGGAATTAAATTAATAGATATAAATAATTCAATATATCCTTTAGATAAAGGAACTATTATTATAAAAATTAATGGAATAAAAATTAACAACATAAATGATTTAAATAAAATAAAGGAAAACATAATTAGGTCAATAACTATAATTACAAAAAATGGAGAAAAAGAAAGAATTTTATTTAGATAATCAGCTGATTTTAAACCATTATGAGAATTGATATTATAACACTTTTCCCTGAACTATTATCTAATTCTTTTGAAATCTCAATTATCAGGAGAGCAATCAGAAAAAAAAAGGTTGAAATATTCTTTCATAATTTAAGAGATTTTAGTAAAAATAAATATAAACAAGTAGATGATTATCCTTATGGAGGTGGGTCAGGAATGGTCTTAATGATCGAACCTATTTTTAAATGTATAAATAAATTAAAATCAAAAAGAAACTATGATGAAATAATTTATTTAACACCTGAAGCTAAAGTTCTTGATCAAAAAATGGCAAACACTTGTTCTCTTAAAGAGAATATCATTATTTTATGTGGACATTACAAAGGAATTGATCAAAGAGTTAGAGATCATTTAATTTCTCTTGAAGTTTCTATTGGAAAATATGTAATGTCAGGAGGAGAATTAGCAGCAGTTGTTTTTTGTGATTCAATTATTAGACTCATCCCTGGAGTTCTTGGAAATGAATCCTCTGCATTAAATGATAGTTTTCAAGATAATATAATTGCTCCTCCAATTTATACAAGACCCGCATCTTTTAATGATTGGAAAGTTCCTGAAATATTACTCTCAGGAGATCAAAAAAAAATAGAAAAATGGAGGGAAATAAAATCAACCGAAAAAACAATTAAGATTAAACATGATTAGACCTGAAAATTAAAAATTAAAAGTCAAATTAAAATTTATTTAGCATGATAAGTTCTTGTTAAAGTTAAAATAAATGCTAATTTTGCACCCTTAAAGCAATATATTACAATAATAAATGTAAATTTTTTATTAAATTTTTATAAATTAAAAAATGGAACAATTAATTGACATTATTGAGAATAAATTTATTGAAAAAAAAAATTTCCCCGTTTTTTCATCTGGAGACACAATAACTGTTTATTATCAAATTCGTGAAGGAGATAAAGTTCGTACTCAATTCTTTAAAGGAGTCGTTATTAAAATTAGAGGTGAAGGACTGTCACAAACCTTTACTTTAAGAAAAATGTCTGGAACTATTGGAATAGAAAGAATTTTTCCTGTTAATTTGCCAGCTTTACAAAAAATAGAAATAAATAAAAAAGGTAAAGTTAAAAAGTCTAAAATTTATTATTTTAAAAAATTAAGAGGTAAAAAAGCCAAAATAAAAGAATAATCACTTTTGTTTTATATAAAGTCGCAAATTAGCGATTTCTTTTATTTAAACTTAAAGTAAAATCTTACTCAAATAAAATGAACAAAATAACAGTTTCTAATCCAATTGTAGAAATAGATGGTGATGAAATGACAAGAATGATTTGGAAAGTTATTAAAGAAAAGCTTATTCTACCCTATATTAATGTCGAATTAAAATACTATGATTTAGGAATCATCTCAAGAGAATTATCAAAAGATCAGATTACAATAGATGCTGCTGAGGCAATAAAAAAATATAACGTAGGAATTAAGTGTGCAACCATAACCCCAGATGAAGATCGAGTAAAAGAATTTAATCTGACATCAATGTATAAATCTCCAAATGGAACCATAAGGAATATTGTTGGCGGTACTGTTTTTAGGGAACCTATAATTATGAAAAATGTTCCTAGATATGTTCAGGGATGGAAAAAACCAATATGTATTGGAAGGCATGCCTTTGGAGATCAATATAAAGCTACAGATATCCTTATTAATGGTAAAGGTAAGTTAACTATGACTTTTACCCCTGAGAATGGAGATGATTCGAAAACATGGGAAGTTTATAATTTCAAAGAAAATGGTGTGGCTATGAGCATGTATAACATTGATTCATCTATTTACGGCTTTGCAAGGTCTTGTATGAATAGAGCTCTAAGTAAAAAATGGTCTTTATACCTTTCTACAAAAAACACAATACTGAAATCCTATGATGGAAGATTTAAAGATATTTTTCAAGAAGTTTTTAATTCTGAATTTAAAGATCAATTTAATTCAAATGGTATAAAATATGAGCACAGACTGATTGATGATATGGTTGCAGCTGCAATGAAATGGGAAGGTGGTTTCGTATGGGCTTGTAAAAATTATGATGGAGATGTTCAATCAGACACAGTGGCCCAAGGATTTGGTTCTTTAGGGCTTATGACATCTACGTTAATTACTCCTGATGGAATCACTATGGAAGCAGAAGCTGCTCATGGAACTGTAACTAGACATTATAGAGAACATCAAAAAGGTCAAGAAACTTCAACTAATCCTATTGCATCTATTTTTGCTTGGACTAGAGGTCTTGAACATAGAGGTAAACTAGACAAAAATAAAGATTTAATTAATTTTTGTCATACTCTAGAAACTGTTTGTATTAAAACCGTTGAAAGTGGAAAAATGACAAAAGATCTTGCCACATTAATCCACGGTAACAAATTAAAAAAAATAGATTACCTTACTACTAATCAATTTTTAGATGTTTTAAAAATAAATCTAGATAAAGCTTTGAATTAAATTCTTTAAATAAATAAATAAATGTCCTTTATAAAAATAACTGAGAAAGATTCTTTATATAATAATCTAGAAACTTGGACTACAAAAAAATTATTATTTGGAATTCATAAAGAAGATAAAAAAATCAATATCGCTATAGAGAAAGTTTTAAATGAAATTGAAAAAGTTATCGATTTAACTGTTTCAAAACTTTCTAAGGGTGGAAGATTGTTTTATATTGGAGCTGGAACAAGTGGAAGAATTGGGATATTAGATGCTTCAGAATGTCCTCCAACTTTTGGAACAAACCCAAACAAAGTAATTGGAATAATAGCTGGTGGATCTGAAGCTATAACTAATTCTAAAGGAAATATTGAAAACTATGAAGATGATATTAATCAAGGATGGAAAGATGTTAGTAAGTATAATATTTCTAAAAAAGATATAATAATTGGAATAGCTGCTTCTGGGACCACTCCATATGTTATAAATACATTAAAAAAATGTCAATTAAAAAAAATTTCAACAGCTTGTTTAACTTCAAATCCATCAAGTCCAATAACAGATTATTCTGATTTATCAATTGAAATGATTTTAGGACCAGAATTTGTAACAGGTAGTTCTAGAATGAAATCAGGAAGTGCTCAAAAGCTAATTTTGAATATGATTTCAACTTGTACTATGATTAAGTTAGGTCATATAAAAGATAATAAAATGATTGACATGCAGACTTCAAATTCTAAATTAAAAAATAGAGCTAGTAAAATTTTAATGAACGCACTATCAGTTTCAGAAACAATTGCAAAAAATCTAATTGAAAAACACAAAAGCGTAAGAATTGCTATAAAAGAATGGAAAAAGAAATAAAAAAAAATTTTTTATATAAAGGATTAAAAAAGCTTACTTGGGCAGTTTTTTTTGCTTTTACAGGACCTATTTTTGTTTATCAATCATTTAAAAATATGGAACATCAATTCTTTTGGATAGTATTTACTTTAGGGACAATTTTAATGATATTATTCGTTTTATTTGTTTTTAAGGGCATAAAATTTTTACTATTTTCTTTTTTAGGTGAAAAGTAAAAAGCTATACTTTTTAATTGGCAATTGTTAACCATTCAATAACGTGCTATATTTGTTAAATTAGATTCATTTTATATGATTAAAATTACTTTACCAGATGGGGCCATAAAAACTTATTCCAAAGGAATTAAAGTTATAGACATAGCTAGGGACATTAGTGAAGGTCTTGCAAGAAAAGTTTTATCTGCTAATTTTAATGATAAAATAGTTGAAATTTCAACTCCCATTTCTGAAAATGGAAATTTGATTTTATATACATGGAATGAAAAAGAAGGAAAAAATGCTTTTTGGCACTCTTCTGCTCACGTTTTGGCTCAATCAATAATAGCTCTTTATCCAAATGCAAAATTAACAATTGGACCTCCTGTTGAAAATGGATTTTACTATGATGTTGATTTTGGTAAAACTAGTATTTCTGAAAAAGATCTATTAGTTATAGAAAAAAAATTCATGTCTTTTGCTAGAGAAAAAAACAATTTTTCAATGCGTTCAATTTCAAAAAAAGAAGCTCTAACTTACTATTTGAAAATTAAAAATGACTATAAAGTTGAATTAATTAGTGATCTTAAAGATGGAGAAATTACATTTTGCGATCATTCTGATTTTACTGATTTATGTAAAGGAGGTCATATCCCTAATACTGGTTTTATAAAAGCAGTAAAACTATTAAGTGTTGCTGGAGCATATTGGAGAGGTGATGAAACAAAAAAACAATTAACAAGAATTTATGGAATTTCATTCCCTAAACAAAAAGAATTAAATGAATATCTATCACTAATTGAAGAAGCTAAAAAAAGAGATCATAGAAAACTAGGTAAAGAATTAGAATTATTCACTTTCTCTGAGAAAGTTGGGCAAGGATTACCTCTTTGGCTTCCTAAAGGAACCCTTCTAAGGGAAAGGCTTGAAAATTTTTTAAAAATAGCTCAAAAAAAATCTGGTTATGATCAAGTAATCTCCCCTCATATTGGAAATAAAAAACTATACATCACATCAGGGCATTATGAAATGTATGGCTTAGACAGTTTTAAACCAATTGAGACTCCATCAAATAATGAATCCTTTCTTCTTAAGCCTATGAACTGTCCTCATCATTGTGAGATATTCAAAGCTAAAAATTGGAGCTATAAAGATCTTCCTGTAAGATATGCTGAATTTGGAACTGTTTACCGTTATGAGCAAAGTGGTGAACTTCATGGTTTAACTAGAGTAAGAGGTTTTACTCAAGATGATGCACATATATTCTGTATGCCTAACCAATTAAATAGTGAAATAAATAAAGTGATTGATTTGGTACTTTATGTATTTAGTTCTTTAAGTTTTGATAATTTCAAAGTTCAAGTTTCTCTTCGTGAAAAAAACAACAAAAAAAAGTACATAGGATCTGATTATAATTGGAAATTAGCTGAAACTGCTATTATAGAATCTGTAAACCAAAAAAAATTAAATTATAACATTGTATATGGTGAAGCTGCTTTTTATGGACCGAAACTAGATTTCATGGTAAAAGATGCATTAGGACGTGAATGGCAACTGGGAACAATACAAGTAGACTATAACCTACCTAAACGTTTTAATCTTTCATACAAGGGTAAAGACAATAAACTTCATTGTCCAATTATGATTCATAGAGCACCATTTGGAAGTCTAGAACGCTTTATTGCTATATTGATAGAACATACTGCAGGAAATTTTCCTTTATGGATCACACCAAATCAAGTTATAATCCTTACAGTTAGCGAAAAATTTGAAAATTACGCGAAAAAAGTTTTAAATTTTCTAGAAAATCACGAAATTCGCGCCCTTATTGATAATAGAAGTGAAACTATTGGAAAAAAAATACGGGAGGCAGAGATCAATAAATATGCTTTTATGATAATTATTGGCGAAAAAGAAATGAAAAATAAAAAAATTTCAATAAGAAAAAGAGGTGAAGGAGACGTAGGCTCTCTAACTTTGAATAAATTTATTAAAAAAATAAATGATGATATTTCAAAAAGTATGTCTAAATTTGAGTTTAATTAAAAATTAAAAGTCATAGCATTACAAAGAAAAAGAAGACCATATAGGCCTGATAGAATTTTTAAGGTTGATCCTCATAAAATAAATGAAAAGATTACTGCTCAAGAAATTAGGTTGGTTGGTGATAACGTTAAAGTTGGAATTTATAAATTTTCTGATGCACTTAGAATTTCTGAAGAAAAAGATTTAGATTTAGTTGAAATATCTCCCAAAGCCTCACCACCAGTATGCAAAATATTAAATTATAAAAAATTTTTATACGAACAGAAAAAAAGAGAAAAATCATTAAAATCAAAATCAACTAAAGTAACTATTAAAGAAATTAGATTTGGTCCACAAACTGATGAACATGATTATGCATTTAAAAAAAAGCACGCTGAAAAATTTTTAAATGAGGGAGCTAAATTAAAAGCTTTTGTTTTCTTTAAAGGTAGATCTATAATTTTTAAAGAACAAGGACAAATTCTTTTATTAAGATTAGCTCAAGATCTTGAAGAAATAGGAAAAGTTGAACAATTACCTCAATTAGAGGGTAAAAGAATGATAATGTTTATAAGTCCAAAAAAGAAATAACAAATTAATATCTTGCAAAATGCCTAAAATGAAAACAAAGTCCAGTGCAAAAAAAAGATTTAAAGTAACTGGTACAGGAAAAATTAAAAGAAAACACGCATTTAAAAATCATATTTTGACTAAAAAATCAAAAAAAAGAAAATTAAAATTAACTAAATCTGGATTAGTTAGCAATAGTGATTTGAATAATATAAAAGAACAACTAAGATTAAAATAAATAAAGATGCCTAGATCACTTAATACAGTAGCTTCAAGAGCTAGAAGAAAAAAACTTTTAAAACAATCTAAAGGGTTTTTTGGAAGAAGAAAAAATGTTTGGACTATTGCAAAAAATGCTATAGATAAAGCTATGTTATATGCTTATCGTGACAGAAAAGCTAATAAACGTAATTTTAAATCATTATGGATTACACGAATTAATGCTGCAAGTAGACTATATGGCATTTCTTATAATGATTTTATGGGAAAATTAAAATCTAAAAACATTTTGTTGAATAGAAAGGTTCTTGCTGATTTGGCAATGAACAACCCTGAAGCATTTAAAGCAATTATTGAAAAAATAAAATAAAACTAGAAAGGCAAGTTATCTAAGTCCTTATCTTCATCGTCAATTTTATCATCTGCATATGGAAGTCTTTTAGGGTCAATCTCTTTATTAGATTCATTCATTTTAGATTGAAACTCAAATGGAGAGTCGAAGTTTTTTATACTCTCAAACTTCCCTAAAGTTGCAATAAATTTTAATCTTATATTACCTAGTCCACCATTTCTATGTTTAGCAATAATTAAATCTGCTTGACCTTCGGCAGGAGATCCTTCTTCATCATCCCATTGATCAATTCCATAATATTCTGGTCTATATATAAATGATACAATATCAGCGTCTTGCTCAATTGCACCAGATTCTCTCAAATCTGATAATAATGGTCTTTTTGTACCTCCTCTAGTTTCAACGGCCCTTGATAATTGAGATAAAGCTATTATTGGAATGTCTAATTCTTTTGCTAGAGATTTTAAATTTCTTGAAATTGTAGATATCTCTTGCTCCCTATTTCCAGCCTTATTATTAATCCCAGTAGTCATTAATTGGAGATAATCAACTATAATTAATTTTATTCCATGTTGTGAAGATAATCTTCTTGCCTTAGCTCTAAGATCAAATATTGATAAAGAAGGAGTGTCATCAATAAATAATGGGGCTTTCTCTAATGAGCTAACTTTAACATTTAGTTGCTCCCATTCATGACTGGCTAATTTTCCAGTTCTGAGTTTTTCAGAAGACAAACCTGTTTCTGAAGAAATCATACGGGTAATTAATTGAACTGATGACATTTCAAGCGAAAAAAAGGCAACAGGGACATCCTTAATAACAGCAATATTTCTTGCCATTGAAAGAGTAAGGGCAGTTTTTCCCATTCCAGGTCTAGCAGCAATAATTATTAAATCACTGGGTTGCCATCCGGATGTTAATTTATCAATTTTTTCAAAACCAGTAGCAATTCCGCTTAGGCCCTCTTTCTTAGCAATTTCTTCAATTCTCTTTTTCGCCTGTATAACAAGGTTTTGAGATGTTACCGCAGACTTTTTAATATTTCCCTGTGTAATATCATATAATTTAGATTCAGCCTCATCCAATAATTCAAAAACATCAATAGAATCTTTATATGAATCATTAATTATTTCATTTGAAATTCTAATTAAACTTCTTTGAATAAATTTTTGTTGAATAATTCTTGCATGAAATTCAATATGTGCAGATGTAGAAACCTTTTTAGTTAATTGAATCAAATAAAAATCCCCCCCAACCTTTTCTAAAGAACTGTTTTTTCTCAATTCAGAAGAAACAGTTAATAAATCAATTGGTTGTGAATTTTTGAATAATGCATAAATTGCTTCAAAAATTAACTTATTTCCCTCTTTGTAAAAAACCTCAGGAGTTAAAATATCAATAACCTCATCAACACCCTTTTTATCAATCAACATAGCTCCTAAAACAGCTTCTTCTAACTCAATTGCTTGAGGAGGAATTCTTCCTTTTTGAAGGTTAATTATATTACCTTTTGAAGATTCTGATGATAAAATTGGCTTTGTATTTTCCACAATTCTAAAGTAAATAAATAGATAGAATATGCTATATAAAATTCATTAAAATTTTAAAAGAAATTTAAACAATTTAAAGTTTATAATTTTTTTTTTTTGTTAACAATTATAAATTTAAGAGTCGAAAATTCCCATATCTCCAAATTTTTTCCTTCTTGAAGTTAAAAGTTCTTTAGCAGATATTTTATCAAGTTTTCTAAACACCTTAACAATCTCATCCTTAACTGATTTATAAATTGCTTCTCTATCATAATGAGCACCCCCGAGAGGTTCAGTTATTATTTTATCTATTAATTTTGCTTTTTTCATATCCTTTGCAGTCAATTTAAGAGCTTCAGCTGCTTGTTCTTTATATTCCCAACTTCTCCATAAAATTGAGGAACATGATTCAGGAGAAATAACTGAATACCAAGTGTTTTCTAACATAATTATTGAATCACCAACACCAATCCCTAAAGCTCCCCCAGAGGCGCCTTCTCCAATTATAACAACAATTATTGGAACCTTAATAGATAACATTTCAAAAATATTTCTAGCAATTGCTTCACCTTGTCCTCTTTCCTCTCCTTCTATTCCAGGGTAAGCTCCAGGAGTATCTATTAAAGTAATAATAGGTAAATTAAATTTTTCAGCAGACTTCATTAACCTAAGGGCTTTTCTATAACCTTCAGGATTTGACATACCAAAGTTCCTGTATTTTCTAGTGTTAGTATTATATCCTTTTTGAGTTCCAATAAACATAAAAGTTTGACTATCTATTTTACCTAAACCACCTATCATAGCTTTATCATCTTTAACATTTCTGTCTCCATGTAATTCTAAAAAAGTTTTTCCGCAAATCCCTCTTATATAATCTAATGTATATGGCCTAGAGGGATGTCTAGACAATTGAACTCTTTGCCAAGAACTTAAATTACTATAAATCTTTTTTTTTGTTTCAAGTAATTTAATTTCTAATTTTTTATAAGTATCTGAAATATCAATTTCACTCTCGTCACCGATCAACTTACATTTGTCAAGTTGATCATTAATATCCTTAATTGGTAGTTCAAAATCTAAATACTCCATTTTAATAAATTATAAACAAATTTAAATATTTTAAAAAGACTAAAAGTTATTTTTTATTATAAGTATAATTGTACTTGAAAAATCCATTTAAAAAAACTGAAATAATAATAATAGAAACTCCTATATAAAAATTACTACTTAATATTTCCTTTTCTTTAAATATAATCAAAGATAATATTATCGCATAAACTGGCTCTAAATTCCAACTGATCATTAATGTATATGGAGAAATATGTTTCATTACTTTAATAGAATAAATAAAAGCATATGCAGTACAAACTGAACTTAAAATAAACAGCCATAACATATCTAAATTATTTAAATTAAAAAAATCATCATGAAACATTTGATTATAACTCATCCATAAACTTAATATAATTGACCCAAAAAATAACTCATAAAAAGAAGTAGTGTTTGGTTTATACTTTTTTATATTAATTAAATTACTATTTAATAAAGTAAATAAAACCGAAAAAAAAGCTGAAAATAAGCCTGTAATAATTCCGTAAATTGATTCTTTTTCAGAATCAAAAATTATAAATACTCCAATTATAACTAATAATCCAAGTAAAAACTCATATAAAAGAACTTTTTTTTTATATATAATTGGTTCAATAATGGAAGTCATAAATGCACCTGTTGAAAGCATTGAAACTGTAATTGATATTGATGAAATTTTAATAGCATGAAAAAAAAGTATCCAATGAATTGTAATTAATAATCCTCCAGAAAAAAAATACAACAAACTTAATTTATTTACAATTAAACTTTCTTTTGAAAAAAAGATAAAATAAATGAAGATTATAACTACTGCTAAAACCATTCTATACCAAACTATGGAATAAGAATCGAGTGATATTAAAGCACCTAAAATTGAAGTAAACCCCCAAATAACAACTAAAAAATGAAGAGTGATTAGACTTCTTAGTTTATCTTTTTGCATATTGAAGAAGAATTAATCCTAAAATACCAAATAAAAATAATGGAAACCAAGCTCCAAAAAATGGAGAAAAAGAGGATTTAGTTACCAAAACACCAAAAATTTTATCAAAAAAAATGAAAATAAATCCTAATGCAATCCCAAATGCTAAATTTACTCCCATACCACCTCTTCTTTTAAATGACGAAACTGAAACTGCTATTAAAGTCAAAATAAAAGAAGATAAAGGAAGGCTCCACCTTTTATGTCTGACTAGTAAATGTTTATTTATTAAAGTAGATCCACTTTTTTTTTCTTGTTCAATAAAATGATTTAATTCTTTGAATTTTAATGTTTCTGCCTTATAATTTAATGGAGATAAATCACTAATATTAAAATCAAATAAGGTGTCTTTTCTTCTTTCGTAAAAATATTTTTCTTGATCACCTATAAAAGATCTTTTTCTATATGAAAGAAGTCTAAATACAGAATCAGAATCAATCCACCTCAAAGATTGGGCGAAAATTTTATATTTTAATTTATTTCCTTCAAAATGTTCCAATGTAAAATTAAGTCCACGTTTTCTATTAGGATCATAATTACTAACATAAATAAATTCATTATCATTAATTTGTTTAAAAAGGTTAGAGGTTTTCCTATCCTTTTTTCTTTTATTTAAGTACTTATAATTAAATTCATTAAACCCTTTGTTAGATTCAGGAACTATATACATACCAGAAACAAAAGCAAATACAGCAATAAATGATGCGGAAATTATATACGGCCTTAAAAATCTATTAAAAGATATTCCACTGCTTAATATAGCAATTACCTCACTATTATTAGCAAGTTTTGAAGTAAACCAGATAACAGCCAAAAACAAAAAAATAGGAAAAAGTAAATTTCCAAAATACCAAGTGAAATCAATATAATAAGAAATTATTGCAGAAAAAGGAACTTCATTTTCTTTAAATTTATCGACTTTTTCCGCAATATCAACCATTATACCAATAGGGATAAATAAAATTAACATAATAAAAAAAGTTACCACGTATCTTTTAATGATGTATATGTCTAGTTTTTTCATGAATTAAAGTCTGTTGTTCATTTTTCTAATCATACTTTCTTTCCATGAAGAAAAATCTCCAGAAATTATTTTTCTTCTCGCTTCTCTTATCAGATAAAGATAAAAGCCAAGATTATGGATTGAAGCTATTTGTTTTCCTAATATTTCATTTACATTAAACAAATGTCTTAAATATGCTTTAGAATAATCTTTATCTACAAATGTATAAGATTCTTCGTCAATAGGAGAAAAGTCTTTTTCCCATTTTTTATTTTTAATATTAATTGTTCCTTCTGAAGTAAAAAGCATCCCGTTTCTACCATTTCTTGTTGGCAATACACAATCAAACATGTCAACTCCAAGGGAAATGTTTTCCAATAGATTAATTGGAGTACCTACTCCCATCAAATATCTAGGTTTACTCTCTGGTAAAACTGAACAAACTGTTTCTGTCATTGCATACATTTCTTCTGAAGGTTCACCAACTGACAATCCGCCAATTGCATTGCCAAAAAGATTTTTTGAGGCAATAAATTCAGCAGATTGAATTCTAAGATCCTTGTATATACTTCCCTGAACTATTGGGAATAAAAATTGATTATATTTATAAGCAAATCCTATTTTATTGTTTTTTTTAATTGATCTTTCAAGCCATCTATGGGTTAAATTCATTGATTTTTTAGCATAATTATAATCACATGGATATGGAGTACATTCATCAAAGGCCATTATAATGTCAGCGCCAATTTTTCTTTGAATTTCAATTACATTTTCAGGAGTAAAGAAATGATATGACCCATCAATATGAGACTTAAATTGAACTCCTTCTTCACTAATTTTTCTTTTCCCTGATAATGAATAAACTTGATATCCTCCAGAATCCGTTAGGATAGGTTTATTCCAATTCATAAATTTATGAATTCCACCAGCTTTATGTATAATATCAATTTTAGGTCTTAAATATAAATGATAAGTATTTGCCAGAATTATATCAGGCTTAATATCATTATGTAACTCCCTTTGATGAACTCCTTTAATTGAAGCTAAAGTTCCAACAGGCATAAATATCGGGGTTTGAATTTCTCCATGATCTGTATATAAAGAACCTGCTCTAGCTTTACTTTTTTGATCAATATTTAAAAGATTAAATTTCATTAAATGAATTAAAATTCAAATATAGAAATTAACTATCTTGATATATAATAATAATGTTAACTCCTTTATTTTTTTTAATTTAAACAAAGATTATATTAATCTTTGAAAGCTTTAAACAATACTTTACATTTGAATATAAAAAAATATGGCGGATTTACATTTTCTTCAAAAATTAGTTTCTCAAATAAGAAGAGATATTGTCAGAATGGTTCATAAGGTAAATTCTGGACATCCTGGTGGATCTTTAGGTTGTACAGAATTTTTTGTGTGTCTATATAATGAAATAATGAAGTTAAATGAAAGTTTTAATATGGATGGCCAAAATGAAGATGTTTTTTTTCTTTCTAATGGACATATTTCTCCTGTATTTTATAGTACCCTTGCAAGAAAAGGCTATTTCCCTGTTAGTGAACTAGATACTTTTCGTCTATTAAATTCTAGACTTCAAGGTCATCCCACTACCCACGAAGGATTACCCGGAATAAGAATAGCTTCTGGATCCTTAGGGCAAGGCTTATCCGTTGCTATTGGAGCTGCTTCTGCAAAGAAATTAAATTCAGATCCCAATTTAGTTTATGTTTTAATGGGAGATGGAGAATTACAAGAAGGCCAAAATTGGGAGGCAATTATGTACGCTTCTGCTAATAAAATTGATAATATAATCGCTACAATTGATCTAAACGGTAAACAAATTGATGGCTCAACAGATGATGTTTTGTCATTAGGGAATATATCTAATAAATTCAACTCTTTTGGATGGGAAGTTGTTTCATTAAATAAAGGGAATAATTTATCAGAAATATTATCAAAATTAATAATAGCAAAAAAAATGACTGGTAAATCAAAACCTGTATGTGTTTTAATGAAAACTGAAATGGGAAACGGTGTTGATTTTATGATGAATACTCATGCATGGCATGGAAAAGCTCCTAATAAAGAACAGCTAAAAGAAGCCTTATCTCAAAATAAAGAAACACTTGGTGATTACTAATTTTTAAATTAAGAAAATGCAACTTTTTGAAAATCAAGGGTCAAAAGATACCAGATCAGGTTTTGGAGCTGGTCTAGCTGAATTAGGGAGGACTAACTCAAATGTAGTTGCTTTATGTGCTGACTTAGTCGGTTCTTTAAAAATGAATGAATTTATTTCAGAAAATCCTGATAGGTTTTTTCAAGTTGGAATTGCTGAGGCTAATATGATGGGAATTGCTGCTGGATTAACAATTGGAGGAAAAATACCTTTTACGGGCACTTTTGCCAATTTTTCTACTGGAAGAGTTTATGACCAAATAAGGCAATCAATCGCTTATTCCTGTAAAAATGTTAAAATTTGCGCCTCTCATGCTGGGTTAACCCTAGGTGAAGACGGAGCTACTCACCAAATACTTGAAGATATTGGACTAATGAAAATGCTTCCAGGAATGACGGTAATTAATACTTGTGATTATAATCAAACAAAAGCAGCAACAATTTCAATTGCTAACTATAATGGTCCCGTTTACCTTAGATTTGGTCGACCTGTAGTGCCAAATTTTACTCCTATAAATCAAAATTTCATTGTTGGTGAAGGATTATTATTAAAAAAAGGAAATGATGTTACAATTGTTTCAACCGGTCATCTTGTTTGGGAATCTATTTTAGCTATGCAAGAACTTGAAAAACTATCTATAAGTTGTGAACTAATTAACATCCATACAATTAAACCTTTAGATAAAAAATTAATATTAAGCTCTATTCTAAAAACTGGCTGTATCGTTACTGCTGAAGAACATAATTTTTTAGGAGGTCTAGGAGAAAGTGTTTCTCGAGTCATATCAACCAATCATCCTGTTCCTCAAGAGTTTGTTGCTACTAAAGATACTTTTGGGGAATCTGGAACCCCTTTTGAATTAATGATAAAGTATGGTTTAGATAAAAAAGCTATTATTAATGCAGTAAAAAAAGTTATTTCTAGAAAATAGAATTTAATGATAAGAAAATTGTTTTTTTCTCTTTTTCTTCTTAATACATTCACATTAGCTTCTCAGACGTCTTTTGGTTTTAAAACTGGATTAAATTATGATTCTATGGGGGACTACACTCCAGAAAATATTTCGATAACAAATATAACTTCTCAAAGTAAAGCTGGGTTTCATTTTGGATTTTTCATGGATTTAGATCTTATACTTCTATATTTAAGACCTGAACTTATATATTCAAAAAATCTATGTTCCTATAATGATGTCGTTATTAAATTGACAAAAATAGAGCTACCTATAATGTTAGGATATAAAGTCATAGGACCAATAAGTGTATTTGCAGGTCCTTCCTTTCAAAATTTCATAAAATACGAAAGTGACAATATAAGCATAGGGAAAATAAAAGAAAAACAAACGGTAAGTTTTCAGATGGGATCTAGAATTAACATAAAAAATTTTGGAGTTTCAATTAGATATGAAAGAGGTTTTACAGATAATGAAATTAATATTATTAATGGAAATAAAACCCTAGGACACATTCATATTAGACCAAAACAATTTATTTTCAGTTTTTCTTATAAAAGAAATTTTAATAATTAATCTGGACTTAACCTTCTGCATCTAAATAATCTGGAATTGAATCTGAGTCTGAATCATCAGGAATTCCATCATTATTTTCATCATATTCATTAATAGTTAGAATACCGTCACCATCATCATCATCATCAAACATATTAGGAACAAAGTTCCCATCAGTATCATCATTTTTTGGTTCTCCATCACCATCAACATCTTCATCAATCGAAGCTATTCCATCAAAATCATGATCAGTTTGATTAACTGTATATAAAGAAACTGTGAAAATTAAAGGAGAATAATCTGGAATACCTATTTGAGATGAAGAAAAATATCCAAGTCCCGAAGGCATAAAAATTATTCCTTGACCAAAATCTTTAAAGGTGACGGTCCCATCAAAATTAATTTCATAGTTGCCAGGATTAAATTCTTTTATTCCATGCCTAAATCCAGATATCAAATTAGGTAAATCAAACCAAACAGGTTCATTTCTTTGGTCAAAAACCTCCCTATTAATTAAGTAACCTTTATAATTTAAGAAAATAGAATCAACAATGCTAGGTTTTTGATTGACGACTCCTTGTCTAGCTATTAAATAGTATAATGTATGATCAATTTTATTTTCATTTGAATCTGTAACAGAAACTACTTTTTTAATTATTTGATCATATAAAGGAGTCTTATTCGAATTTTCACCTGAAATAGTATCAATTTTTATCTCAATTAATGAATTTGAACTAAATTCATCATAATTATAAAAATGTGATTTTAAAAATTCTTCTAAAAGATTATCATCAATGATCAACTGATCACTATAATCGTTAATTTCAGGCGGAGGGACCTCATCATCTTTCTTGCATCCAATTAAAAAAAATAAAATTAAAAAAATGTAAACTACAATCTGTTTAATAAACATCCACTATTATTTTTTCCGCAAGATACTATTTTACTTTATTTTTATTTTAATATTTTTAATAATTAAAAATGATAATCCCTCAATTTATTTTAAATTATCTGTGAATATAAAATCTAATTTTTTTTATTAATTTATAAAAATCATGAATAGAACTCTAATAATGAATTCTCAAAGAATAAAAAATTGTACATTAAGAATTGCATATCAAATTTTTGAGTTAAATGTAGAATCCGATTCTATTATAATTGCAGGAATTGAGGCAAATGGAATGGAATATGCTAAAAGGATTGCAGAATGTCTAACTAAGATTTCTAAAATAAAAGTAAAATTAATTTCAATTATTTTAAATAAAAAAAAACCTTTATCAAAAATCTCCTTATCAAATTCAAAAATTGATTTAAATAATCAAAATGTTATTCTTGTTGATGACGTTCTAAATACCGGAAAAACTTTAATTTATGCTGTTAAATTTTTATTAAACTTTAAACTTAACACTCTTAAAACTGCAGTACTAGTTAACAGAAATCATAAAAATTATCCTGTTAAAGCTGATTTTAAAGGAATTTCTTTATCAACATCCATAAATGAACATATAAAAGTAGAATTCAATAATAAAAAGGAAGGAGTTTATTTAATTTAATTTTTTTAAAATATCTTTAATTATTTGATTAATGCTTTTTTGATCTACATCAATAATAAATCTAGATTTATTATAATATAAATTTCTCTCAAATAAATGTTTACCAATAAAATTAAATAATTCATTTTTTGACTTTATATGAGAAATTATAGGTCTATGATTTAATTCACTTTCTAGTCTTTTAGAAAGAGTAATTATAGAGGCTCTTAAAAAAAATGTTCTACACCCTATTTTATTTAAATGATCAATTGTATTATAGTAACAAGGTGCTCCTCCACCAATTGAAATTATATTATGTTTATTTAACTTTAATATTTGATCTAAATAATTTCGTTCAATTTTTCTAAAATGGAGTTCTCCTTTATTTTTAAAAATACTTCCAATGGTTGATCCCTCTTTTGTTTCAATAAAATTATCTAAATCAACAAAATATTTTCTTAATTTTAATGAAATAGCCTTTCCTATGGTTGTTTTACCAGAACCCATATATCCGATTAATATAATTTTATCAGTATTTTTCATAAATAAAAGCCAGTTACAAATTTATAATAAATTGTTCTTGAAAAATTAATTTTTGATAGTATATTTGCACCCTTTATAAATAGTAAAGATCTGGTAGCTCAGTTGGTAGAGCATCTCCCTTTTAAGGAGAGGGTCCTGGGTTCGAGACCCAGCCAGATCACAAATATACTTGTAAACCCCTATTATTACCAGGGGTTTGTTTTTTTAGGGGATAGTTCCGCTAAAAGTTATAGATTAATAATGAAATTAATTTCTTCAAAATTAATTATATTTCAAAATGGTTTATATATAATTAAGATTTAAGCGCAAGTGGCGAAATGGTAGACGCGCTAGGTTGAGGGCCTAGTAGGATTTTTTTCCTGTGGAAGTTCGAGTCTTCTCTTGCGCACAATAAAATAGTAAATATTTAAGTTTTTGTATCTTTACATCGTTATAAACAAATCAAAATTTAAAATATTAATCATTTTTAAAAATGAAAAATTTATTTGATATAGTTTCAAATAATTGCAGTAAAACTGTAACAGAAAAATATAGCACTTCTTTTTCACTCGCAACCAAAATGCTTGATATTTCAATTAGAAGTGATATATATAACATTTATGGTTTTGTTCGTTTTGCAGATGAGATAGTAGATTCTTTTCACCAATATCCAAAAGAAGAATTATTAGATAGATTTGAAGAAAGTTTGAATTTTTCATTAAAAAATAAGATCAGTCTAAATCCTATCTTAAATTCATTCCAAATGACCGTTCATAAGTATAATATTGATATAAATTTAATAAAGGCATTTATGAAAAGTATGAGATGGGATTTGCATAAAAAAAAATATTTAAATCAAAAAGATTATAAAGAATATATTTATGGTTCAGCTGATGTTGTTGGATTAATGTGCCTTCATGTATTTGTTAAAGGAGATTCATTGAAATATAAAAAATTAAAATCATCTGCCATGTCACTTGGATCAGCTTTTCAAAAAGTTAATTTTTTAAGGGATTTGAAAAATGATTTTAATCATCTCCAAAGATCTTATTTCCCAAATGTTGATGTAAATTCATTTGATGATAAATCAAAAGAAAAAATTATCATTGAAATTGAAAATGATTTTGAAAATGGCCTCAAAGGTATTTTTAAATTGCCTTCTGAAGCTAAATTCGCTGTATATACAGCTTACAAATATTATTATAAATTATTAATTAAACTTAAAAAAACTCCATCCAAAAGAATTAAATCTACAAGAATAAGAGTTCCTAATTATCAAAAATTTACGGTTTTAGCTAGATCTTATGTTAACTATAGACTAAATATATTATAATAATGAAATTAATTTTATTTTTTTTCGTCCTACTATTAACTTTTTTGTTTATGGAATTTATGGCTTGGTTTTCTCATAAATATATAATGCACGGTTTTTTATGGTCATGGCATAAAGATCATCATGTAAAAAATCATCATTCTTGGTTTGAAAAAAATGATCGTTTTTTTCTTTTTTATGCATTTGTAAGTATGTGTTTTTTTATAAGTTGGAGTGACTTTGGAATGTGGTTTGGATTACCTATTTCATTAGGGATTTTTCTTTATGGTTGTACATATTTTATAGTTCATGATGTATTTATTCATAGACGTTTTAAATTTTTTAATAAATCGAATAATCGATATGCTAAAGCCTTAAGATTAGCTCATAAAATACACCATAAAAACATTAATAAAAAAGGTGGAGAATGTTTTGGAATGCTTTTTATTCCATTTAAATACTATAGATCTATACAAAAATAATTTTATTTCTTAAACCAATTGTCAGAAAATTCACATTGTGAGTTATTACTATTTACGCTAATATATGTATCAGTAATTTTTTCAACAATCCAATTTTGAACTGATTTGATTTTTTTTTCCTTTAGCGCAAGTTCTTTTATTTTACTATAATCTTTTGAATAATCAGCTTTATGTTCATCATACCTATTAGTGATTTTAACAATCTTGTACCTTTTTTTACCTGATTGGTCCTGATCTAATAGTGACAATGATATTTGATTGTCAACTAAATCTCTAACTTGATTATATAAAACGGGATCCATCTTTGTTAATTCAAATCTAGTTGTACCAGTTACAGGGTTAATTAAAAGTCCCCCATTATTTCTAGTTTCTTTTTCAGCTGAAAAATTAATTGCAGCATTTTTAAAGCTTATTTCATTATCTATTATTCTTTTTCTTAAAGTATCAAGTATTTTCTTTGATTCTGTTAACATTAAAGGGTCAACTTTAGGTGTTAATAAAATATGCCTAACATCAACCTCTTGACCTCTCACTTTGTCAACTGTTAATATATGCCAACCAAAATCACTTTTAAAAGGATCAGAAACTTCACCTTCTTGCATACTAAAAGCGACATCTCTAAATTCCTTAACCATTTTAGGTTTTTTCCTATGTAGAGTATACTTACCTCCATTAGATCTTGAGCCTGGATCCTGAGAATACAAAATTGCTTTAGATCCAAAGCTCAATCCTTTTTCTTCAACATCATTTTTAAAAGATTTTAGTTGATTTATAATTCGAGTCTCTTCTTCCTTTGTTATTTTTGGTTCAATTACAATTTGTGCTATTTCAAGCTCAGTACCAAAAACAGGTATTTCATAAATCGGAATAGATTCAAAAAAAATTCTAACTTCTTCAGGTGTAATCTCAATCTTTTCAACAATTTTAGATTGCATCATTGAAGACAATTTTTGTTGTTTATTAAGTTCAAATAATTCTTCTCTAAAAGTTGCCTCATCAGATTTATTATAAAACTCTAAAGCTTTTTCAAGACTTCCTAACTGTTCAGAAAAATAATCAATACTTTGATCTACATAGTCATAAATTTCAGAATCTGAAACCTCAATGCTATCTTGTATGGCATGGTGAGAATATAATTTGTCTTTCATTAATTTTTCAAGAATCTCACATCTTGTAATGCCTTTAGTAGATACTCCTTCTGATTCCATTTCCAAAAATGTTTTATCAATATCAGAATTGAGTATAACGTAATCACCTACAACAGCAGAAACTCCGTCTATTTTTATTCTATTTTTATTAATTAAATCATTTTTTCTAGAATCCTGAGAAAATAAATGAAAAGGGAAACTGAAAAAAAACAGAAATAATAAACTAATATGTCTCAAATTTGTTTTTTTGAATTGCATCTTTTAAAATTTGTTTTTCAAATTCTTTTATAAATTTTAATTTTCTTTTATTAAAAACTATCTTCCTGATTGTATTTTTTATATATGAAAAAGGAGGTGTTTGTTTTTTAAAAAGGTGATTTTTAACGAAAAGTAAATATACCTCTAATGAATCTTTAACCATATAAAATTTTGGATTTTTTATAAATTTTATATAATTTTTTTCATTAATTATTTTTATAGATTTTAAGAAATCTCTTTTTTTAAGCCAAATTGAATCATTAAAATTAAAAATTGAAAACTGAAAAGAAAGAGAATCAAGAAATTGTCTATCATTAAAGTTAAATCTTATAAATTTTTTTTTAATTAAATCCAAATCATTATTGTCTTTTGGTAGTGAAATATATCTAAATTGAAATAATTCTTCATTTAATTTAAAATTAGATACATTCAAATCATAATATTGCTTTAATTCTGATAAATCAATTAATGTATCAATTGAGTTTTTTACGACAAACTCTTTATATGTCCTGATATATAAATCATATTTGTATTCCTCAACAAGAATATTTAATTCACTTAAAGTTTTATCAGACAAATTTATTTTTGATTTTTCAAATAGTAAATTATCCCTAGCCCAGTTATCAATTAGAACTTTTGATTTAAATATACTGTCTGAAATTGATTTATATTGTATTTTATTTTCTAATTCCGAATGATATAAAAATTTATTTCCTGCCCTAGCAATTAAATTATCTTTTAAATTTTTAGGAAAAAATGTACATGAAAAAAAAAATGATGTAATCATTAGAATTTTAATAAGCTTTTTCAACATTTTATTATTATTTTTTTCAACGTTTCTATTTTTTTTTATTGTATTTGATTGAATTTTTTTAATAAGAATTTAAAATTAAATATTAAAACACTGATTAACAGATAGATGAATTGTTAATAATTTTTAGTTATTAACAATAATATTACGTAAATTGTCATTAATAAATTAAAAATAGGATATTTGAGACGCTTATTTATCTATGTTTTATTTTATTTTATCCCATTTATTTTAATTGGATCTGATAATTTACCCCATAAATTTAACGAAAAAAACTTTTCTTATCTACAAGAAAATTCAGTTAAAGTATTTTACGATGATGGTAAGATTATTATCAAGGGAATACCTTATTTTGGAAATATATCTATATTCAGTATAATTGGAAATCCTATTTTTTCAATAAAAAACCAAAATCTAGAAAATTTTGTTTATAATATAAATCTTCCTCTTAATAACCTTTTTATTATAAGAATTCAATACAATAATAAAATTAAAACATTTAAAATAGTTACAAAATAAATTTAAGGACTATAATTTGGAGCCTCCTTAGTTATTTGAATATTATGAGGGTGACTTTCTATTATTCCAGAACTTGTAATTTCAATAAACTTAGCATTTTTCTTTAAAGACTTAATATTTTTGGACCCGCAATAACCCATACCAGCTCTTAACCCTCCAACAAATTGATGAATACTTTCATATAATTCCCCTTTATAAGGAACTCTACCAACGATCCCTTCGGGCACTAACTTTCTTAAATCATCCTCAATATCATCTTGAAAGTATCTGTCTTTGCTTCCTTTTTTCATTGCTTCGACAGATCCCATGCCTCTGTAAGATTTAAATTTTCTTCCTTCATAAATTATTGTTTCTCCAGGAGATTCCTTTGTGCCAGCTAAAAGAGAACCTAACATAACACAATCTGCTCCTGCTGCTATTGCTTTAGCAATGTCACCAGTATATCTAATCCCTCCATCAGCAATTACAGGAACTCCAGATCCTTTAATTGCATTTGAAACTTCAATTATTGCTGATAATTGAGGATAACCCACACCTGCAATAATTCTAGTAGTACATATTGAACCTGGGCCAATTCCTACTTTAACAGCATCAGCACCAATATCAACAAGAAATTTAGCAGCTTCACCAGTAGAAATATTACCTACGATTACATCTATTTTATTAAAATTTTCTTTTACCTTCTTTAGGGCTTTAGCAACAGAAGCAGTATGCGCATGAGCAGTATCTATAACAAGAGCATCAACAGAAGCTTCAACAAGAGTCTTAGCTCTCTCTAAATAATCAGACGTGATTCCTATAGCAGCAGCTACTCTTAATCTTCCGTATTTATCTTTATTTGCAATAGGCTTAGTAGTATGTTTAGTTATATCCCTAAAAGTAATTAAACCAACTAACTTTTTATTATTATCAACAACCGGCAACTTTTCAATTTTATATTTTTTGAGAATATCTTCAGCATCACTCAGAGAAGTACCCACTTTAGCAGTAATTAAATTCTTTGTGGTCATTATTTCTGTAATAGAACGCTTATTGTCTTTCTCAAACCTTAAATCTCTATTAGTTACAATTCCTTTGATATATCCATTATTATCTAAAATTGGAATACCTCCAATTTTATATTTTGACATTTTTTCCTTTGCATCTGAGACTTTAGCCTTTAAAGATAAAGTTATTGGATCTAAAATAATTCCTGATTCAGCTCTTTTAACATCCTTTACTTGTTGAGATTGTTCCATTATACTCATGTTTTTATGTAAAACACCAATCCCTCCTTCCCTAGCCATAGCAATGGCCATATTACTTTCAGTAACAGTATCCATTGCAGCAGAAACAATTGGAACATTTAAACTGATTTTTTTTGAAAAAAAAGAAGTAATCTTAGTATCTCTTGGAAGAATTTCAGAATAACAAGGAACAATAAGAACATCATCGTATGTTAAACCTTTACCAATAAATTTACTTTGATTTTTGTTCATACAACTATTAGAAACTTAGTTGCACACAAATGTATGAAATTTCTCCATTTTTAAGTCTATTTTTTAAAAAAATATTAAGATTGAAAGACATAAATTGATAAAATCAAAAAAAGTAAAGATTGAAAATAATTAATAAAATCATTATTTTTAACATTATGAAACTTAACTGAAAAGGTGTCTACTATAAATGCTAAAAATGAAAAAATAAATATTGCTTGTGTTATAAATACTGAACCTAAAATTAAGTATTGAGTTGAAATACTAAAAATATTTGTAAAAATAAACGACGGAAAAAAGGACCAGAAAAACAATGAAACTTTTGGGTTTAATACATTCATTATTAAGCCCCTAATGAAAAATTTAGAATTAGGACTTATAGATTCTTTGTGGTTTTTTTTTACATTGACTATTATTGAAATTGAAAGAAATAAAAAATAAATTGACCCTAAGACCTTAACTGTTTTAATAAAAATTATATTATCACCAATGAATATATCCCACCCTAAAAACAATAATAAAGTATGAAGAGATAGACCTGTTATTAATCCTAAAGAAAAAATTATCCCTTTTAAATACCCCCTTTTTAAACTTAATGACAAAACCATTAATAAATCGGGACCAGGAAATAATGTAAATATTATTGATGCAAGTAAAAAACTTAATAAAATATCCATTGTTATTTAAGATTGAATTAAAAATAGTATAAAATAGGTTTTCAAATTATATTTGCTAAAATTTTATAATAATGACTATTAAAAATATAGAAAAAGAATTGGTTCCTTTAAAACTAAAGTTAATAAACCATAAATTATATAATAAAATAAATAACTCAAAAAAACTTTGTGTATTTATGCAAACACATGTTTTTGCAGTTTGGGATTTTATGTCACTACTTAAAAAACTTCAACAAAATTTAACTTGTACAAATATTCCATGGAAACCATCTAAAAATTCTTTAAATGCAAGACTTATCAATGAGATAGTTTTAGGAGAAGAAACTGATTTAAATAAAAAAGGGTTGATTTTAAGCCATTTTGAAATGTATTTAAATGCAATGACTCAAATAGGAGCAAATACTCAACATATAAGAAGATTTATTTCAAAAATCGATTCTGAAATTAATATTAAAGAACATATTAATAGTAGTAATATCCCTGAATATATAAAAGAATTTCTAAATTTCACTTTTAATATAATTAATTCAAATAAAAATCATGAAATTGCAGCTGTATTTACTTTTGGAAGAGAAGACCTAATCCCTGATATGTTTTTGAAAATTGTAAAAAAAATAAATTCATCTAAAAAAATTAATTGTGATAATTTAATCTATTACTTGGAAAGACACATTGAAATGGATAGTGAAGAACATGGACCAATGGCATTAAAAATGATAAAAACATTATGCGGAAATGACAATAATAAATGGGAAGAAGCCTTAAAATGTTCAAAAGATGCTTTAATTCACAGAGTTAAATTATGGGATAATATTGAAAAATCACTAAATTAAAAAATTATGAAAAAATACATTTTTAAATCAATTTATTTTTTATCACTAATATGTTTTTCACAAGAAAATAATCCTCAATTCTATGCCTCATCAATTAAAGCTCAGGATTTAAAAAACTTATTATATGTATATGCATCTGATTATTTTGAAGGAAGAGGGACAGGGCAAATAGGACAAAAAAGAGCTGTAGAGTTTTTAAGACATTTTTATAAAAAAGAAAACATAAAAGCTGCAAAAGATACAGAAGATTATTTCCAATATTTTAATGCTACTATTACTCAACAAAGAGGAACTCGGACAAGATTAAAACTTGATAAAAATGGAGAAATATCGACTGAAAACGTTGTTGCAATAATAGAAGGTTCTGAAAAACCTGAAGAATATATAATACTTTCCGCTCATCTTGATGCGGTTGGTTTAAAAAAAGGAGAAATTCATAATGGAGCTGATGATGATGGCTCTGGAACAGTTGCTCTATTAGAAATAGCAGAAGCATTTCAAAAAGCAAAAATTAATGGTTACGGACCAAAAAGATCAATCGTATTCATTCATTTTTCAGCAGAAGAAAATGGGTTAAAAGGTTCTGAATATTATAGTTTGAATCCAATTTATGAACTATCCAAAACTAGAGTAAATTTAAATATTGACATGATAGGAAGGATAGACCCTAAAAGAAAAGATAATAATCCAAATTACATATATTTAATTGGATCAAACAGATTAAGCTCAGATCTTCATGAAATATCTGAAAAAATTAACATGAAAACTGAAAATCTTTTGTTAGATTACAAATATAACGACCCTAAAGATCCCAATAGGTTTTATGAAAGAAGCGATCATTATAATTTTGCAAAAAACAATATACCTGTAATTTTTTATTTCAGTGGCACTCATGAAGACTATCATAAGCCGACTGATACTGCAGAAAAAATTCTTTATGATTTACTTGAAAAAAGAACAAGGTTAATTTTTTATACTGCATGGGAAATAGCCAATAGAGATGAAAGTGTTTCTCTTGATAAATAGGAAAAGGCTTATCTTTTGATAAGCCTTTTTTAGGGTGGAAGACCGGGCTCGAACCGGCGACTTCTAGAACCACAATCTAGCGCTCTAACCAACTGAGCTACAACCACCATATAAATTGGTAAAATTACTACTTTTTTAAACTCAAAAAAATACTTATTAAATTAAATTATCAAAAGAATTAACTGCTAAATATCTTTCAACAGTAAAGCCTTCTCCAGCTTCAACCCCTACTAGTCTTCCAAGATTTAAAGCCCGATACTTTATGCTATCAAAGAAATTTTTAGAACTTATAGGAGTACTCTTTTCTTTACTATCAGGATTATAAAATTGACTTTTATATTTAGAAATAGCCTCAATTTTAACATCTATTGTTTTTGAAATATTTACAACAAAATCAGGAGTTAAATCATCCCATTGAATATAATGATAGATTTTTAGTGGTCTCCAAGATATTTGATTATCGCCATTTTTTGATTTTGATTGAATTTTAGATAGTCCGGATAAAAAACATGAATCGCTTACCAATTTACTTGCTCTAGAATGATCAATATGTCTATCTGAAATAGCATTACAAAGAACAATTTCGGGTCTTAACTCCCTTAACAAAGAAATTATAGAAAGTTGGTGTTTTTCATCATTTATAAAAAACCCATCCCTAAACTTCAAATTATGACGATATGATAATCCAAGGACTGAAGAAGCTTTTTTTACCTCTTCTAACCTGATTTTTTTATTTCCGCGAGTTCCAAGTTCTCCTTCAGTTAAATCAATTACACCTACTTTTTTACCTTGTTTTATTGATAAAGCTATACTTCCTCCACAGCCTAACTCAACATCATCGGGATGAGCTCCAAAAGCTAAAATATCTAATTTCATATTAACTATTTATCCAATTAACTATTTTATTGTCATCTGGAGAAATCCAAGGTGAAATAACCAAATATAATTCACCATTTGGATTTATCAAATATTTTTGAAAATTCCATTTTACACTAGAATTAATTACTCCATTTAAATCCTTATTTGTTAAAAATTCATAAATAGGGTGCATATCATTTCCTTTAACTGAAATTTTAGACATTATAGGAAAAGTTACACCATAATTCTTTTTACAAAAAATAGCAATTTCTTCATTTGAACCAGGTTCTTGACTTAAAAAATTATTTGCTGGAAAACCAACAATTATAAAATTATTAGAACTATATTTTTTATAAAGAAATTCTAACTTTTCATATTGATTTGTTAGCCCGCAATTTGATGCAGTATTTACAATCATAATTTTTTTGCCTTTTAAGGTTGAAAAATCAAATAAATTTCCCGAAATATCCTTTACTTTAAATTTATAAATTGAATTATCCATCTTTATTTTTTCTTGAGAGAATAAATTGCAATTAACTAAAAAAAATATTAATAAAATAATTTTACTTTTAATGTTTAACATTGTTTATTTTTATTTTTAAATTAAATTATCTCAGCAGTTAACCCAGCATCTAATAGTTTAGAGCAAATAGGTTTGAGCTCATTTAGAGATCCACTTTTCACGGCACATTTTCCTGAGTAATGGACTATAAAAGTACATTGTTCCGCTTGTTTTAATGAATGGTTACAGATACTCATTAATGTTTTTATTACATAGTCAAAGGTATTTACATCGTCATTAAAAAGTATAATCTCACGAACTCTATCCTTTTCTAACCCTATTTTCTTTTCAAATTCTACCTCTACACTAGACATTTAATAAGAAATTTACTACAAACCATTTATTATCATTTATTTTCTCAATAAATTTAATTCATTTTTTTTACAACATTTTTCTATTTTGATAAAATCTCATAACCTTCTTTTCATGAGCCTACTATAAAAAATGATTTTTATGTATTTTTAAGAACTATTATAAAGAATTTATAATCTTTATAAAATCATCAGCTTTTAATGAAGCTCCCCCTACAAGTCCTCCGTCAACATCTTTTTTAGAGAAAATTTTATGAGCGTTTACTGGTTTAATACTCCCACCGTAAATAATTGGTGTTTTTTCTGAAATTTCATTTCCAAATTTCTCTTTAATTACATTCCTAATAAAACCATGAATTTCTTGAGCTTGATCAGCT
>CABXRK010000018.1 GCA_902514625.1 uncultured Bacteroidota bacterium | reverse complement strand
CTAAGGAATATGAATATGGTTTCTACACTGACATAGAATCTGATACATTTAAAACGGGTTTAAATGAAACAATTGTTCGTAAAATTTCGAAAAGAAAAAATGAACCTGAATGGATGACCGAATGGAGATTAGCCGCATATAGGTCATGGATCAAAATGGATGAACCTGATTGGGCTAATATAAAATATGAGAAACCCAAATTTCAAGATATTTCATATTATTCTGCCCCAAAGAAACAAAAAAAATATAAGTCTTTAGATGATGTAGATCCGCAACTTATAGACACTTTTAACAAACTTGGTATTTCCATCAAAGAGCAAAAAAAATTATCTGGGGTTGCTGTTGATGTTGTTATGGATTCAGTTTCAGTTGCTACGACATTTAGAAAAACTTTATCAGAAAAAGGTATTATTTTTTGTTCAATCTCTGACGCTATAAAGGATTATCCAGAATTAGTAAAGAAATATCTTGGAACAGTTGTGCCCCCTAAAGATAATTTTTATGCAGCACTTAATTCTGCTGTCTTTTCTGATGGATCATTTTGTTACATTCCTAAAGGTGTCAAATGTCCAATGGAGCTTTCCACTTATTTTAGAATAAATCAAGCTGGAACTGGTCAATTTGAAAGAACGTTAGTTATTGCTGATAAAGCTAGTTATGTTAGTTATCTAGAAGGATGTACAGCTCCTTCAAGGGATGAAAATCAATTGCACGCTGCTGTTGTTGAGCTTATAGCTCTTGATGATGCTGAAATAAAATATTCTACAGTTCAGAATTGGTATCCTGGAGATAAAAGTGGTAAGGGTGGGATATATAATTTTGTTACAAAAAGAGGTATTTGTCATAAAAGATCAAAAATTTCATGGACACAGGTTGAAACCGGATCTGCTGTTACTTGGAAATATCCATCTTGTATTTTAAAAGGGGATAATTCAATTGGAGAATTTTATTCTATTGCTGTAACTAACAATTTTCAGCAAGCAGATACAGGAAGTAAAATGATTCATATTGGAAAAAATAGTCGAAGCACCATTATTTCAAAAGGAATTTGCGCAGGAAAATCTCAGGGGAGTTATAGAGGGTTAGTTAAAGTACATCCAAGGTCAAAAAATGCAAGAAATTTTTCCCAGTGTGATTCTCTTTTAATGGGAAATTCTTGTGGATCTCACACTTTTCCTTATATAGAAGTTAAAAATAATTCTGCTCAAATTGAACATGAGGCTACAACTAGTAAAATTGGTGAAGATCAAATATTTTATTGTAATCAGAGGGGTATTGATACTGAAAGAGCAATAGCTCTTATTGTAAATGGATTTAGCAAGGAAGTTTTAAATAAATTACCAATGGAATTTGCTATAGAAGCTCAAAAATTATTAGAAATTTCTTTAGAAGGATCTGTAGGATAAAATAAAATTTAATATATGTTAATAATTAATAATCTTCACGCTAGTGTAGACGGAAAACAAATTTTAAAAGGAATTAATTTAGAAGTAAATTCAGGAGAAATTCATGCTATAATGGGACCTAATGGTTCTGGGAAAAGTACATTTTCTTATGTTTTGGCTGGCAATGAGGATTATGAAATCGATAAAGGAGAAATGTTTTTAGAGGATGTTGATCTTTCGGAATTGGATTCAGTCTCTCGTGCTCATTTAGGAATTTTTTTGTCTTTTCAATATCCAGTTGAAATACCAGGCATTACTGTTACAAATTTCATTAAAACAATGATAAACTCTAATAGAAAAGCAAAAGGATTAAAAGACATGCAAGCGGGAAAAATGCTTAAGAAAATAAGAGATAAAGCAAATTTACTTGGCATTGATTCTAGATTTTTATCTAGATCTTTAAATGAAGGGTTTTCTGGTGGAGAAAAAAAACGAAATGAAATTTTTCAAATGGCAATGTTAGAGCCAAAATTAGCGGTTTTAGATGAGACAGATTCGGGTTTAGATATAGATGCATTAAAGATAGTAGCTAATGGGGTAAATAAATTGAAAAGCGATAAAAATGCTGTGATTGTTATCACTCACTATCAAAGATTATTAGAATATATAATTCCTGATTTTGTTCATGTTATGTTAGATGGTCAAATTGTTAAATCTGGGGATAAAAAATTGGCATATAAAATTGAGTCTGAAGGATATGACTGGATTAAAAAGGAATTATAATAAAAAATAGTGGACTTAAAAGATAAACTGATATCATCATTTATGGCTTTTGAAGAGGATCTTGATCTTTCATCTGAAATTCATAATATCAGATCTGAAAGTTTTAATCATTTTGAAAAGATCGGATTTCCTAATAGGAAGAATGAGTCATGGAAATATACTTCATTGGAAGAAATACTAAAGAGAGATTATAGTATTTTCCCTAAAAAAGAATCGATAATTGAACTCAAACAAGTAAAAAAATATTTTTTATATGATTTAGATACATATAAAATTGTTTTTATTGATGGAATTTATAGCCCTTTTTTATCTGATACAACTCATGATGGACTTGATGTTTGCCTTCTTTCTGCGGCTTTAAATAAAGTTAAGTATAAAAAAATAATTAAAAAATATTTTAATAAAACGGCTAATAAGGAAGATTCACTAACCTCTTTAAATACATCTTTTACAAAGGAAGGGGCATACATTTATATTCCGAAATCTGTTGTAACTGAAAAACCTATTCAAATTATTCATTTTGCTTCTGGGAATGAAGGTAATCTATTATTGCAGCCTAGAAATTTAATTATTATTGAAAATAATGCTAATGCTCAAATAATAGAAAGACATCAAAGTTTAGTTTCTCATCAAGTTTTTACAAATTCAGTTACTGAGGTTTTTATTAATTCAAATGCTAATTTAGAGTATTATAAAATTCAAAACGATTTAAGCGATGCCTCTTTGATAGATAACACATATATTTCTCAAGAAGAAAATAGTAATTCTAGGGTTCATACTTTTTCTTTCGGAGGTAAATTAACTAGAAATAATCTTAATTTTTTTCAAAAGGGGAAAAACACAGAATCGACTATGAAGGGAATTACTATTATAGGTGAAAAACAACATGTGGATCATCATACTTTGGTTCGCCATGCTTATCCTAATTGTCAAAGTCATCAAGATTATAAAGGGATTTATTCTGATAGATCAATAGGAGTATTTAATGGTAAGATTTTAGTTGATGCAATTGCTCAAAAAACAAATGCATTTCAACAAAATAATAATATTCTTCTCGATAACAATGCAACGATTAATACTAAGCCACAATTAGAAATTTTTGCTGATGATGTTAAATGTTCTCATGGTTGTACAATTGGACAATTAGATAAAGAAGCCCTATTTTATCTTAAATCAAGAGGAATTACAGAAAAGGATTCGAAAGCATTATTAACTTATGCCTTTGCTAATAATGTTTTAGAAAGTGTAAGAATTCAAGCAGTTAAAAAAAGAATAAAATCTTTAATAGCTAAAAAATTAGGAGTAAATTTAGTACATGATTTATAATTATGCTAGATGTTAAAAGAATCAGAAAAGACTTTCCAATACTTAATAGGTTAGTAAATGGAAAAAAATTAATTTATTTTGATAATGCAGCTACCTCTCAAACTCCAAAACAAGTAATTGATGCTATTTCTCAATATTATTTTAATAATAATTCAAATGTTCATAGGGGTGTTCATTTTTTGAGTGAAGAAGCAACTAGTGCTTTTGAATTATCCAGAAATAAGATACAAGAACACTTTAAAATATCAAAATCTTGTCAAGTTATTTTTACTTCTGGGACGACTCATAGCATAAATATTGTAGCATCAGGATATGCTCAAAAGTTAAAAAAAGGAGATGAAATAATTGTTTCTGAACTTGAACATCATTCAAACATTGTCCCCTGGCAAATGTTATGCGAACGAGTAGGTACTAAGTTAAGAGTTATTCGGATGAATTCACAAGGAAATTTAGATATAAAATCTTTTGAAAAGATATTATCTAAAAAAACAAAATTGGTTTTTGTTAATCATGTTTCAAATTCGTTAGGGACAATAAATCCTATAGAAGAAATTATTTTCAAAGCACATAAATATGGAGCTAAGGTTATAATAGATGGGGCTCAAGCAGTACCTCATTTTAATCCAAATCTTCAAAAATTAGATGTAGACTATTATGCATTTTCTGCTCATAAATTATGTGGACCTACTGGTGTGGGTGTATTATATGGCAAAGAGGAGCTTTTAAAGGATTTACCTCCGTATCATGGAGGAGGTGAAATGATTTCAAATGTTACTTTTGAAAAGACAACTTATGCAGAAATCCCCTATAAGTTTGAAGCAGGGACTCCAAATATTTCTGGGGTAATTGGATTTGGTGCTGCATTGGACTATCTTAATAATATTGGATTTAATAATATTATTTCTTATGAAGAAGAATTACTAAAGTACGCGACAGAAAAACTTAATCTTATTAATGGATTAAAAATTTTTGGAGAATCTATTAACAAAACGTCGGTTATTTCTTTTAACGTTGATGAAATTCATCCTTATGACATTGGCCTAATTCTTGATAAGATGGGTATAGCCGTCAGAACAGGTAAACATTGTACTCAACCTATTATGGATTTTTATAATATTCCTGGCACTGTGAGAGCCTCATTTGCTTTTTACAATACTTTTGAAGAAATTGATAAATTGGTTTTTGCAATAAATAAGGCGATTAATATTTTGAAATAATTAAGATTACATTGAAAAAAATAAATGAAATACAAACTGAAATTGTCGAAGAGTTTTCTTTTTTCGAAGATTGGTTGCAGCGTTATGAATATTTAATAGAATTAGGAAAATCATTACCTAAAATTAATTCTAAATTTATGACAGATGATTATTTAATTAATGGGTGTCAGAGTCAAGTATGGTTACATGCAGAATTCAAAAAAGATAAAGTGATTTTTACCGCAGAAAGTGATGCTATAATTTCAAAAGGAATAATTGCAATTCTTATTAGGGCTTTTTCAAATCAAACCCCAATTGAAATTATAAATGCTAAAACAGAATTTATTGATCAGATTGGTTTAAGGGAAAACTTATCTCCATCACGATCTAATGGAATGTTTTCGATGATAAAACAAATTAAAATGTATGCTTTGATTTTTAAAACTCAATTAACTTAAGCTATGGCAAATCAAAATAAAGAAAGTAAGTTATTAGGCGACAAAATTGTTAAGGTTTTAAAAACTATTTTTGATCCCGAGATTCCTGTTGATATTTATGAATTAGGTTTGATTTATGATGTATTTGTAAATGAATCAAAAGATGTGAAAGTTATAATGACATTAACTACTCCAAATTGTCCTGTAGCAGATTCATTACCTGTAGAAGTAAAGGAAAGAGTTAAATCTATTGATGAGGTTAATGAAGTTGAGGTTGAACTTACATTTGACCCTCCTTGGAGTCAGGATTTAATTAGTGAAGAAGCTAAATTAGAATTAGGTTTATTATAGTGATGGAAGAACAAATAGTAAATAGAGTTAAGTCAAGCAAATTAATTACTATAGATTTACAAGAATTAAATCCTAAAAATCCAAGATCAGAATTTGACATTAGTATTTTATTGGATAATGGAATGATTCTTCGTGAAAAAGAATTTAGAGAAAAAGTAAAAAATTTTAATTGGAATCAATTTAGTAATCACTATGTTGCCATAGTTTGTAAAACAAATGCTATAATTCCAGCTTGGGCTCCATTACTTATTTGCACTTATCTTTCAGAATTTTCAAAGAAATTTGTTTTAGGTACTCTTGAAGAATTAGAAAATTATATTTTAAATGAGTTCATTTCAAATTTGGATTTATTGGAATATAAAGATAAGCCAATAGTTATAAAGGGGTGTTCTGAAAAAAATATCCCTGATAATGCTTTAGTACAATTAATTCAAAGACTGAAGCCAGTAGTAAAAAGTATTTTTTATGGAGAGGCGTGTTCATCTGTGCCATTATATAAAAGAAGGAAGTAAGTTTTTAAAATTATTAATCTATTGAAGGCTAAAAAAAAAATATTAATTTTTACATATTATTGGCCTCCTTCTGGTGGATCTGGTGTTCAAAGATGGTTATATTTCTCTTTAATGTTAAAAAAAATGGGATGGGATCCAATAATAATTACTGTTAATGAGAATTTAGCTTCATATCCATTAATTGATAAAAGTTTAGAGAAATTAACTAAAGATTTGAGAGTAATAAAAACAAATTCATGTGAATTATTGAGAATATATTCTACCTTTACAACAGGTAATAAAATTAGTGGAATCCCTCAAGCTGAAATTCAAAATAAATCTTTAATTGGTAAAATATTTGCTTTTATTAGAGGTAATTTTTTCATCCCCGATGCAAGGAAGGGTTGGAATAAATTTGCTATTAAAAAAGGATCAAATTTAATAGAGAAGGAGAAAATCGAATTTATTGTTACTACTGGACCACCTCATTCAACTCATCTGATAGGATTAAATTTAATTAAAAAATTTCCATTAAAATGGATTGCTGACTTTAGAGATCCATGGAGTGAAATTTTTTATATAAAAGATCTATATAGATTATCTTCTTCACAAAGGAAAGATGAAAAATTAGAAAAAAAAGTTTTATTAAATGCTAATGTAATCCTAACCACTTTAGGAAATAATTTTCACAAATTATTAAAAAACAAAATATATTTAGATAACAAATTATATTCTATAAGTAATGGATATGATAAAGAGTTGATTGACTCCATTGAAGCTATAAAACCAAATTGTTTTCATATTGTATATACGGGTATTTTAACAAAAAATCAAGAATATAATTTGTTAATTAAATCTCTTTTAAAAGTTTCTAGTAAATATCCCAATTATGCAATTAAATTTTCTTTAGCTGGTAATATTCAAATTTCAATAATTGAAGAATTTAAAACTAAACTTCCTAATGTTAAAATTATTTATAAAGGATATTTAGAACATAAAGAGGCAATTAGGTTAATGAAAAGTTCTCATCTATTGTTAAATTTTATTTTCAAAAAAGCTGAAATGTATATGATTTCAGGTAAAATATTAGAATATATAGCATGTAATATTCCAATACTTTGTTTTGGAAAAGAGAAAAGTCCTGTATCAGAATTATTATCAAATACAAGTAATTCGATTGTTGTTTCAGACAATAATTCTGATTTGACATATCAATTTATGGAAAATTTAATTCAGAGGTGGTTTAAAGGGAAACCATTAGAGAATTCTTTTAAGGGCCTTGAAGATTATACTAGGGAATCTTTAACAAAAAAATTAAATAAAATATTAATTGAAATCTAGCCGGATTTAATAGATTTAATTTCATTAATATACTTAACTATTTCAGGAGGGACCATTTTTTCTATACTTTCTCCATTTAAGAGTGCTCTTCTTAAAATAGTCGAAGACATATTATTTTTTGGGGATGAAATTTTTGTTAATGAAGGATGCTTGATTAAATTATTTTTTGTTTCATCATTCACTTTTCTTGGATAAACATATATTTTATAAAATTTAAGGATATCTTCATAATTTTTCCATTTTTTAAAATTAATTAAATTGTCTTCACCGATTAATAAATGAAAAGATTTAAGTGGATAGGTTTTTTTAAATTTATTTAATGTGTTTATTGTATAATAAGGGCTTTTCATCTTAAATTCTATATCACTGATTGAAAAGTTTTTATATTTTTTCAAAGCAATTTTAACTAAATCTAATCTTAATTTACTATTCATAAGAATCTGATTCGATTTAAAAGGGTTTTTTGGAGTCACAATAAACCATATTTTGTTTAAATCCGTTTTAGCTAAAAATGTTTTTGCAATTTCAATATGTCCAATATGAATTGGATTAAATGAACCAAAAAGTAAACCTATTTTTTCCATATTTTAGAAATAAACTATAACAAAAATTACTATTTCTGTTTCAAGAACAACTTAATTTTATCTAATAAATGATTTTTAGATTTTTTAAGATTATCATTGATTATTATAATGTCAAATTTACTAGCAAATAATATTTCTTTTTTTGCCTTGTTAATTCTTATTTTTAAATTTTTATTAGTTTCTGTTTTTCTTTTTTTTAATCTTTCCTTGAGTATATTAATTGAAGGAGGTTTAATAAAAATAGATAGAGTTTCATTTGGATATTTTTTCTTTAGATTAATACCTCCTTTTACATCAACATCAAATAAGACTACATTATGAGAAGACCATAAACGATTAAGTTCTGATTTTAATGTGCCATAATATATTCCTTTGTAAACTTCTTCATATTCAATAAATTCATCATTTTGAATTTTCTTTTTAAATTCATTTTGAGTAAAGAAATAATAATCTTTTTTGTTTTTTTCATTGTTTCTGGGGGGTCTTGATGTAGCAGAAATCGAAAATTTGAAAGATAAATTTTGTTGTAGAATAAAATTAACCAAAGTTGTTTTACCACTTCCAGAAGGCCCTGAACATACTATAAGTTTTTTATTAAACATAATTAGAGAACATTTTGAATTTGCTCTTTAATCTTTTCAAGTGAATCTTTCATGTCAACAACAATTCTTTGAAGTTTAGAATGGTTTGCTTTTGAACCGATTGTGTTAATTTCTCTCCCGATTTCCTGAGAAATAAAACCAAGTTTTTTACCATTAGATACTTTATAATTTAAATTTTTTTTGAAATAACTAATATGATTTAATAATCTTTTTTTTTCTTCGTTAATGTCATATTTTTCGACATAATAGATTAACTCCTGTTCAAGTCTATTTTCATCAATTTCTTGAGAGGTTTTTGTTTTTGACACTAAAGACCTAAGTTTTTTATTAATGATTTCTTTTCTACTAGTATCAATTTTATCAATTTTTTTCAATTGATTTTCTAAAAAATTTATATTATAAATTAAGTCTTTTTCAATTGATTTGCCTTCATTAATTCTATATTTGAAAACTTTATCCACAGCCCTTTCAACTAAAAGGAATAGATTGTCTTTTTCATCCTTATTTAATTCTTTAATATTTTTCTTTAGAACATCGGGCAATTTGATAGCTATTTCGATATATCTGTTTATATCTCCTTTATGAATTTTATTAAGTTGATTTAAGTAGTCTTTTAATACCTCTCTATTAATTTCATTAGGATTATTTTTTTCAAGATAATCTATTGAAATTATTACATCTATGTTACCTCTAAAAAGTTTTTTAGAAATGTTTTTTCTAATAGTTGATTCTAATTCTTTATAAAGAAAAGGTATTTTTAGATTTAAATCTAAATTTTTAGAGTTTAAAGTTCTTATTTCAATCGTTGTTTTTTTAGAGTATAATGTGGTTTGGGCTTTTCCAAAACCAGTCATAGATTGAATCATCTTTTAAAGTTCTCGAATTTTAATATTTCTAAATGAAACTTTATCTCCATGATCTTGGAATCCTATTTTACCAGTCTTATAAGATCCAAAAAAACTCCATGAAGCGAATTTAGATTTGCTTACCATTTTATACCATTTAGGGCCTGCTAAAGGAAAAACTACAATTTCGGTTCCATTTAGTTTTACAGAACCTTTATTTTTTGAGTGATCTATTTTCAAGATCATAAGGTTCCATTGTCCAGCAGGATTACATACATCAAATTTTGGTTGAACCATGTCGTATAAAGCACCAGCTTGATGAAATTTTGGATTTGCTTTTGCATCAGGATGTCTATCATTGTCAAGAATTTGAATTTCTGGACCGGTTAAATATGGTTGACTTAATTCTTTAAGTTCTTTAACTCCCCAAAAAAGTCCACTATTTCCACCTTCAGCAACATTCCATTCTAGAGAAAGCTCAAAATTGGTATATTCTTTATCTGAAACAATGTTACCTGAACCATCATTTGAAGTTACTTTTTTATTGGGATCAAAAATCATTATTCCATTTTTAACACTCCATTTATTGGAAACTTTACTTCCATTATATTGGTGCCAACCGTTAAAACTTTTACCATCAAAAAGATTTATCCAATTATCACTTTTTATTTTTTTTCTTGAGTTTTCATTAAATAAAGAGATTGAAGAAAATGAAAAAATCAAAATCATAATGAAAATTGAAAAGATTAATTTTACATTTTTTTCCATTTTTATAGATTTAAAATTTTTCTTAAATACTCTTGATCTGTATCACCTACACCAGCAAAATCATCAAATGTTTTTTCAGTAGCTTCAATTATATGTTTTTTAATAAAAGGGGCTCCTTCTCTAGCACCTTGCTCAGGACTTTTGATACAACATTCCCATTCTATCACAGCCCATACATCACATCCATATTGAGTTAATTTAGAGAAAATTGTTTTAAAATCAATTTGACCATCTCCAGGGGATCTATATCTGCCAGCTCGATCAATCCAATCACCGTATCCTCCAAACACTCCTTTTTTGCCATTAGGGTTAAATTCAGAATCTTTAACATGAAATGCTTTAATAAATTCATGATAGTGATCAATATAAGTTATATAATCTAATTGTTGTAAAACAAAATGACTAGGATCATAAAGAATATTTACTCTTTTATGATTACCAGTAGCTTTTAGAAATCGCTCAAAGGTTACTCCATCATGAAGATCTTCACCAGGATGAATTTCATAACAGACATCCACTCCATTTTCATCATAAACATCTAGAATAGGTTTCCATCTTTTGGCAAGTTCTTTAAATCCTAAATCGACAAGTCCAGCTGGATTTTGGGGCCATGGATGCCAAGTATGCCATAACAAAGCTCCTGAAAAAGTAGCATGTGTTTTCAATCCTAACCTTTTACTTGCTATTGCTATTTTTTTCATTGTTTCAATAGCCCATTTTGTTCTGGCTTTAGGATTATTTCTGTATTGTTCTGGTGCAAATCCATCAAAAAGTAAATCATATGATGAATGTACAGCAACTAATTGACCCTGAAGATGACTTGCAAGTTCTGTAATTTCAAGTCCATAGGAATTTACTTTACCTTTTAGTTCATCACAGTAGGTTTGACTTTCTGCAGCTTTATCTATATCTATTAGAAAATTCTCCCAAGTAGGGATTTGAATTCCTTTATAACCAAGATTTGAAGCCCATTTACACATTCCATCTAATGAATTAAATGGAGCTTTGTTATCTACAAATTGAGCTAAAAATATAGCTGGTCCTTTTATTGTTTTCATAATTTTATTTTTATAATGATAGCCAAATATTTCCTTTGGCATTAGATTCAACAACTTTTTCTATAAATTTCATACCCCTAACTCCTTCTTCTAGGGTAGGGAAAGCACCTTCAAAATTATCTATTCCTTTTATTTTTCTAGCTACACCATTGTAAATATTACCCATAGAGTCAAAAATTCCTTCTGGATGACCTGGTGGTAATTTAGTGTCTTGCAATGAGAATTCAGATAGATATGGATGACCAGGTTTTAATATTTGTAATGGCTTATCATTGGTAAAGTATTTTAAAAAATTAGGATTTTCTTGTTCCCATCTAAAACCACCTTTATCTCCGTATATTGCTACGGTTAAACCATTTTCTTCTCCTGTAGCTATTTGACTAGCCCTAATAACTCCCTTGCTATAATCTGAAAATCTTACAAGGACGGTCCCATCTATATCTAATTCATTATCACTATACAAATGATTTAAATCAGAAAGAACTTGTTTAACTTTCATTCCTGTCAAATATTCAAGCATATGGTAGGCATGTGTTCCAATATCCCCAATACAACTACTGATCCCTGCTTTTTTTGGATCTAATCTCCAAATAGAGTTTCTAAGAGATTTATCATGTATAATTGGATTAATCCATCCCTGATAATATTGCATATCAGTTTTTTGAATTTTTCCAAGAACACCCTTTCTAATCATTTCTTTCATTTGTCTTACAATAGGATACCCTGTGTAAGTATAGGTTACTGCAAAAGCAGTTTGTTTTTCTTTTTGTATTTTTTGGAGTTCTAGAGCGTCTGCGTGTGTTGTAGTTAAAGGTTTTTCACAAATAACATGAAATCCATTTTCAAGAAGTTTTTTTGCCATTGGATAATGAAGGAAGTTGGGGGTAAGCACTGAAACAACTTGTATCCTTTCATTTTGAGGTAATTTCATTTCTTCCTCAATCATAATTTCAAAAGTATCATATACTCGGTTAGGATTTAATCCAATTGAATCGGCAAACTCTTTATTTTCTTTAGGGTTTGGGTTAAAACATCCTCCAATAATTTGATATTGATCAAACATACTTGAAGCAACTCTGTGAAGAACTCCGATTAAAGAGTCACCACCTCCACCTAAAATTCCTAATCTAAGTTTATTGTTCATAATATTGTTTTTTAAATTTTTTTAAGGGTCTTAAATATAATTATAAATAAAATTATTACAAATTGACTTTAATAATTTATTCTTGTATTAAATCAAGTTTTTTATAGATTTTAAAATTAAATTTTTTGTTGCAATTGAACCTTCTTTTTCTGATAATCTATCCCCTTCATATTCAACCCCAATAAAACCTTTGTATCCCGAATCTTTAACCATTTGAAGCATTCTTTCATAGTCAATAGATGTTTCATGCCCATCTTTATTAAAATCGTAAGATTTGGCACTTACAGCAAAAGCTTTTGGCAATAACTCATCAATACCTTTGTATTTGTCATAGGATTCTGTACAATCAGAATCAATTCTACCATAATCTCTACTCAAACAAAAATTTCCAAAATCAGGAAGAGTCCCACAATTTGGAAGATCAACATCTGTTATAACTTCAATCAATAACGATGCATTTGAAGATAAACGCCCATGATTTTCTACTAAAATATTTATTTTATATGGCGCTGCATATTCACACAAGGTTTTAAGACTTTCTTTTGAATTTTCTTGCCATGTTAAAGGGTCATTAGATCCAAATAAATTAATTCTAATTGAGTGACATCCCATAGCAGAGGCAGCATGAATCCATTTGTAATGATTAGAAATAGCCTTATCTCTAGTTTTTTTTGATTTTGCAGATAAGTCACCCTCATCATCAATCATAATGAGGAGGTTTTGTAGATTATTTTTTTTAGCTTCTTCATTTGAGATTTTAATGAATTTTTCTAGTTCCTTATTAGGATTTTTTGATTTTGAAATTCCATATAAGTCACTTACATATTCTAATCCTTCAAATTCCCATTTTCTGGCTATTGAAGCAAAATCATATGGGGAGATAGTTTCATTTTTAATTTGTTTATGAATTGACCATTGAGCAAGGGATAATTTAAATATATCTTGATTTGATTTTGAGGAAATAATTTTTTCAGGTTTTCTTGGTTTGGAAATATTATTACAACTAGCAACACCAAAAGTTGAGATTATTGCAGAAGTTTTAATTGAGTCTAATATAAACTTTCTTCTTTTCATTTTTCGGGCATTTAGAATTAATTATCCTAGAAAATATGTGGCATAATTCAAATAAAAATAAAAGATTTTTTAAATAATTAATAATTTATTTAAATATATTTGATGGATATAATTTTTCAGACTCTTAAATGAAATCAAATTTAAGTAATAATAGTTTTGACGCTATAGTTGTTGGAACTGGAGTAAGCGGCGGATGGGCCGCTAAAGAACTTTGTGAAAAAGGTTTAAAAACTTTAGTTTTAGAAAGAGGCCCAATGGTTAAACACATTGAAGACTATACGACGGCTAATGATGATCATTGGGATTATCCTCATGGTGATGTAATTACTCAAGAAATTAGAAAGAATCAACCAAAACAAAGTCGTACAGGATATGTAAATACAGAGTCTACAAAACGATTTTTTGTAAATGATCACGAACATCCTTATAATGAGACAAAACGTTTTGATTGGATAAGAGGTTACCATGTAGGAGGCAGATCATTGTTATGGGGAAGACAGGTTTATAGATTAAGTGATATTGATTTTGAAGCTAATTTGAAAGAAGGAATCGCCGTTGATTGGCCGATTCGTTATAAAGATATTGCTCCTTGGTATGAATATGTAGAGAAATATATTGGTGTGAGCGGAGAATATCTAGGTCTTCCTCAACTTCCTGACTCAAATTTTTTAAAAGCAATGGAACTAAATTGTATTGAGGAACATCTAAAGGGTTCTATTGCGGAAAAATACAATGATCGGTTATTAACAATTGGAAGAGTTGCTCATATTACAGAAGGAACAAAACCAGGATCAGGAAGAGTTAATTGTCAATTCAGAAATAGATGTCGACGTGGTTGTCCTTTTGGAGCATATTTTAGCTCTAATTCTTCAACATTACCAGCTGCAGAAAAAACAGGAAAAATGACTTTAATGCCTAATTCTATTGTTAGCGAAGTGATTTATGATTCGGATTCTAAAAAAGCAATTGGAGTTAGAGTTATAGATGCAATTTCGAAAGAATTTATCGAATACAAAGCTAAAGTGATTTTTTTATGCGCATCTACTATACCTTCAACTGCAATACTTTTAAATTCAAAATCTGAAAGATTTCCAAATGGATTGGGGAATGAATCTGGAGAGTTAGGACACAATATTATGGATCATCATTTGGGTGTTGGAGCTTTTGCAAATTCTGAAGATTTTAAGGACAAGTATTATATCGGTAGAAGACCTAATGGTATTTATATTCCTAGATTTAGAAATCTAGGAGGTTCTTCTGATAAAAAAGATTTTTTAAGAGGATTTGGTTATCAAGGTGGAGGAAGTAGAGGTTCGGGTAGAGGTTCCCGATTGACTGATTCAGTTAAAGAATTATCTTATGGGCCTCAATTAAAAGAATCAATTTTGAAGCCTGGAATGTGGAGAATTCATTTGGGTGGATTTGGAGAAATTCTGCCTTATCATGACAATAAAATGATTTTAGATTATAATAAACTTGATTCATGGGGACTTCCAACTGTTACTTTTGATGCCTCAATTAAAGAAAATGAAATCAAAATGAGAAATGACATGAAGGAGCAGGCTATGGAAATGCTTGAAAATGCAGGCTATAAAAACATTGTAGGTTATAATCAAACCTATGGATATGGTCTAGGAATTCATGAAATGGGAACTGCAAGAATGGGAAATGACCCTAAAACTTCAGTATTAAATAAATACAATCAGGTTCATGGTGCTGAGAATGTTTTTGTAACGGATGGTTCAGCAATGACTTCTGCTGGATGCACAAATCCATCACTTACTTACATGGCCATGACTGCGAGATCAGCAAATTATGCCGTTAAAGAATTAAAACGAATGAACTTATAAAAAAAAAATATGAAAAGAAGACAAGCTCTTAAAAATTTAGGTTTTTCAATTGGAACAATTACGATGACATCCACCGTGGTTAGTTTAATTCAAAGTTGTTCTAAAGGATCATCTTGGAATCCTGAATTTTTCAGTATGGATGAGGCCGAATTAATCACAAAGACATTGAATGTAATTTTGCCTCCTACTTCAGGAATACCTGGGGCTACTGAACTTAATTTAACTAAATTTATAGATGGCTATATAAAACATGTTTTGGGAGATAAAGAACAATTAAACATAAAATCTCAAGCTGCTAAATATTTATCTTCTACTCTTGTTACTTTGAGCAAGAATTCGGTATCCTCTATTTCTGATAAGGAAATAGATTCTAGACTTTCATTTTATTTTAAATCTGATGAAAATCAGCGAGAAATATGGCAAAAAGAAAATTCAACAGATGCCTCAAACTTTAAATTTCTTATTACCATAAGAAATAGAGGGATCAGCGCCTTTAAAATTAATGAATATATAGGAGAAAATGTGCTTGCATATTCTCCGATCCCAGGACAACAAATTGGATGTGTTGATTTAATTGAGGCAACTGGAGGGAAAGCTTGGTCACTTTGATTTTGTCAGCTTTAAGCGATATTTGTTTTCGATCTTTTTGAAACAAGGTATAATCCAAAAAGGACTAGAAAAGCTGCAATTGTTTTAGGTAAATCTAATTTATCATTATTAGTTAAAATAGCGTAAATGATAGCAATTAAAGGATTTAAATAAGCAAAAGCTCCAATGGTTGTTGGTGATAAAGTTTTTAGGGCATAAACATTAAGCAAGTACGTGCAAAAGGTTGTTCCAAAAACTACAAAAACCATTCTCCAAACAGCTTCGAAGGGAAGACTTGTCCATTTGACCTGAATGAATTCTGAAAAGGTTATGGGTAAATTAATAAATACTCCAATTAAAAACATCCATTTCATTAGAGTTATTATATGATATTTTTTAACTAATGGCTTAATTAAAACAAGGTATGTCCCGTAGCTAATTGAATTAATTAGCAACATAATATTTCCAAGAGGAATATTAGGAGCATTTTTTACAAAATTTCCTCCTAAGAATATTAAAAGAACTGCCCCAGCAAATCCAAGACTGATACCAATTGATTTTTCAATAGTGACTTTTTCTTTTAATAAAAAGGAAGAAAGAATTAATACAATTACTGGGGTTAATGTAACAAGCAAACCACTGTTAATAGGTGTAGACAAACTTAATCCTTTTATAAACATTAACATGTTTATAAACATGCCAACACAAGTGATAATAAAAATCATTTTATAATCTTTTTTTTCTATTTTTTCTTTTGGCATGAAAAAGCTTATTGTCCAAAAAAGCATACAAGCACCAATCAATCGTAATTGAACGAAACCAAAAGCCTCAATATAATGAGGCATTACTACTTTGGCAATGGTGTGATTAAGTCCATAAATAGTTGTAGCTGCGAGTGCTGCCAGTAAAGCAAGATTTTTTTTATTCATTTAAATCTTGAATTAATTTATTTATATTGTTTTTGCTATTTCCTATATAGATAGTTTTATTAAATATAACTATTGGTCTTTTTAAAAAAGTATAGTGTTCTAGTAAAAGGTTTTTGATTTCCAATTCCTTTAATTCAACAGGTTTTATTTTTTTTTCAATAAAGAGTCTAGATCTTTTATTTAATAATTTTTCATAACTTTTGCTCATCGAAAAGAGTTCTACTAATTGATTTTCTGTAATAGGATTTTCTTTAATATTTATTTTAAGAAAATATTCAGGTAAATTCAAAATTTTCATAATTCTTATACAAGTATCGCAGGTCTTTAAATAAAAAATGGCATCATTCATATATTTTTCTTTATTACAAATTAAAATCATTTTGTTTTAAAAAAAATAATAACATAATAAAATCAACCTAAAATTCTAACTTTGCATATTAAGCATAAAAAATTATAATGAAAAAAGAGCTTCATTTTAACTCTAAAACTATTCATGGTGGTCAAAATCCAGACAAGGCATATGGATCAGTAATGCCCCCAATTTATCAAACTTCAACTTATGCTCAAAGAAGCCCTGGAAAGCATAAGGGGTTTGAATATAGTAGAACGCATAATCCTACAAGAGAAGCTTTAGAAAAGTCTTTAGCTTCTATTGAAAACGGAAAATTTGGAATTGCTTTTGGATCAGGACTTGGAGCTATTGATGCTGTTATTAAACTTCTTAAACCTGGGGATGAAGTTTTATCTACAAATGATTTATATGGGGGATCATATAGATTATTTACAAAAATATTTGAAAAATATGGGGTTAAGTTTAACTTTATCGGGATGCATAATCATTCGCAGGTAGAAAAATTTATAAATGATAAAACAAAATTATTTTGGGTTGAAACTCCTACTAATCCCATGATGAATATTATTGATATTAATAAACTCTCAACTATAGCTAAAGATCATGGAATTATTTTGGCAGTTGATAATACTTTTGCATCTCCATATATTCAACAACCTATTAATCATGGGGCTGACATTGTAATGCATTCTGCAACCAAATATTTAGGAGGGCATAGTGATGTTATTCTTGGAGCATTAGTTGTAAATGATAAATCTCTTGCTGAAAGATTATTTTTTATTCAAAATGCTAGTGGAGCGGTTCCAGGCCCTTTTGATTGTTTCTTGACTTTAAGGGGGATTAAAACACTTCATGTTCGTATGCAAAGGCATTGTGAAAATGGAAAGGCTATAGCCGATTTTCTAGATGGTCATCCTTTAATTGAAAAAGTTTTTTGGCCTGGATTTAAGAATCATCCTAACCATGAAATTGCTAAAGTTCAAATGAATGATTTTGGAGGCATGTTATCCTTTATCCCTAAAGAATCTAGTTTTAAAAATGCTATAAGTATTATTGAAAGATTTAAGATATTCACTATTGCCGAATCATTAGGAGGTGTTGAGAGTCTTGTTGGTCATCCGGCTAGTATGACTCATGCTTCAATTCCGAAAAAAGAAAGGGAGAAAAGTGGAGTTTTAGATTCATTAATAAGATTAAGTATAGGTATTGAAGATTCAAATGATTTAATTAAAGATCTAAGTCAAGCTATTCAATGACTTTTTTATATAAAGAATTCATTTTTTATGTATGGAATTAAAAAAAGGTTATAAAATTTATTTTGCATCTGATAATCATTTGGGAGCTCCTTCATTTGAAGAGAGCTTGAAAAGAGAAAAACATTTTGTTAGCTGGTTGGATATTATAAAAAAAGATGCTTCTGAGATTTTTTTACTAGGTGATTTGTTTGATTTTTGGTTTGAATACGCTAAAGTTGTTCCCAAAGGATTTGTAAGAGTTTTAGGAAAACTCGCTGAAATTTCAGACAGTGGCATTAAGATTAATTTTTTTGTTGGAAATCATGATTTATGGACAAAGGATTATTTTCAAAAAGAGTTAGGGTTCAATGTTTATAGAAAGCCAGAAGAATTTAGATTTAATAATAAGTTGTTTTTTATTGGTCATGGAGATGGATTAGGCCCCTTCGATAATGGTTACAAGTTTCTTAAAAGTATTTTTACAAATACATTTACTAATTTCCTTTTTAGGATTCTTCATCCTGATATAGGAATTAAAATTGGACAATTTTTGTCAAAAAAAAATAAGTTAATTTCTGGGAATCAAGAACCAAAATTTTTAGGGAAAGAGAAAGAATGGCTAATTAAATATTGTGAAAAAAAATTAAATGAAAAGCACAGAGATTTTTTTATTTTTGGTCATAGACATTTACCAATAAATATTGATTTAAAACAAAGGTCAAAATATATTAATTTAGGTGATTGGATTTCTCACTTCACTTATGCTGTTTTTGATGGAAATAAAATTGAATTGAAGACTCATGAGATGAAAAAAGCATGATTGAAAGAAAAAGTCTTGAAGTAGAAAAAGCTATTTTGGTTGGGGTTATTAATTCTGATCAAGATGAGATAAAGTCAAATGAATATTTAGATGAATTAAAATTTTTAACTCAAACATCTGGAGGTAAAGTAATAAATAAATATACCCAAAAAATTCAAACCTCAAATCCAAAAACTTTTATTGGGACTGGTAAATTAAATCAGATAAAGGAATTTGTCAAAAAGAATAATGTTTCAACTGTCGTTTTTGATGATGAATTAAGTCCAGCCCAACAGAGAAATATTGAAGAAATTCTAAGATGTAAAATTATAGATAGGACTGGATTAATTTTGGATATTTTTGCCAAAAGAGCACAGACAAGTTATGCTAGAACTCAGGTTGAACTAGCTCAATATAATTATTTTTTACCCAGATTAAAAGGGCTTTGGACTCATTTAGAAAGACAAAAAGGAGGAATAGGGATGCGTGGACCAGGAGAAACAGAGATTGAGACTGATAGAAGGATAGTTAGAGACAAGATTTCACTATTAAAGAAAAAACTTTCGAGTATAGATAAGCAAATGTCAACTCAGAGGAGTAACAGGGGTTCATTAATTAGAGTAGCTTTAGTAGGATATACAAATGTTGGAAAATCAACTTTAATGAATGTTATATCCAAGACAAAAGTATTTGCCGAAAATAAACTATTTGCTACCCTAGATACAACTGTTCGTAAAGTAGTAATTGGGAATTTGCCATTTCTTTTAACTGATACAGTTGGATTTATTAGGAAGCTTCCCACTCAGTTAATTGAATCTTTTAAAAGTACTTTACAAGAAGTAACTGAATCTGATTTATTATTGCATATTGTAGATATTTCCCATAAAAATTTTGAAGAACATATTTCTACAGTAAATCAAATTCTTTTAGAAATGGAATGTTTAGATAAACCAATTATTATGATTTTTAATAAAATTGATAATTATAATCCAGAATCTTTTGATGAAGATGACTTAATTGTTGAAAGATCAAAAAAAAATTTCTCCATAAAGGAATGGGAAAATACATGGATGTCAAAAATGAACGGAGATGCAGTTTTTATTTCAGCTCTTAAAAAGGATAATATAGATTTATTTAAGAAAAAGGTATACGATACTATTAGAAAAATTTATTTAACAAGATTTCCATATAATCATTATCTATATCCTGAAAATTTTTGAAATGAATTTTTATGGAACTTTATACCCCAAACTGGCCTCTAATAATAAAAACCAATCTTGAATATTTAAGTTTAAGTTAACAGCATCATATGATTCTTTTAGTCGTTTTGGGGAAGTTGTTCCTACTACTGGAATTATATTCCCTGGATGTTTCAGTATCCATGCTAACAAAATTTGATTTTCTTTTACTTGATATTTTTTACATAAGTCAGTAACAATTATTTTAATTCTATCATTTTGTTTAGAAGTTTTTTTAAAATAATCGCCCAAGGGACTCCATGCCATAGATTTAATTTTATTATTAATCATAGAATCCAATAAACCGTTAAAAAAAGTATCAGGCCGAGATAAAGAACATTCAAATTGATTCCATTTTATTAAATCTTCAGAAGATAATAGATCAATTTGACTTTGAGTAAAATTAGAAACACCAAAGGATTTAACTTTCTCTTCCTTCTTTAATTTGAAAAAGGCTTCTGCTATTTCATCAGGATTCATTAATGGGCTCGGTCTATGAAGTAGTAAAATATCAATAAATTCTGTTTTTAAATTTTTTAATGATTCTTCAACTGATTTAACAATATATTTAGTCGAATAGTCATAATGTTTTACAATGTTAGGCCTTTTATCACAAATATATTGAATACCACATTTTGTTATAAATTGCACTTTATTTCTCGAAATACTAGATAATTTGAAACTTTCACCAAAAGAGGCCTCCGTACTATAACCACCATATATATCTGCGTGATCAAAAGTTGTAATTCCAATTTCAACCGATTTCTCAATTAAATCAGTCATCTCTGTTGTTTTGAAATTAGCTCCCCAAACACCCCATGACATTGTACCAGAAATAATTTTTGAAGTATCCATTTTATAAAAATAACTCTTAGAAGTAGAAACTTAAGAATATTTTTAATATTTAAGCTTTTAATTTTTAACCAATTATTAACATCAAAGTATAAAATATTTTTTCATTTTTGTGATCCAAAAAAAGTTTTATGGAAAATAATACGAATATTAATATAAAAGAAATAAATGAAAGGATAGAAAAGGAAAGTTCTTTTATTGATTTACTTACACTTGAAATTAGTAAAGTGATTGTTGGTCAAAAAGACATGGTTGAAAGATTATTGATAGGATTATTAGGCAAAGGACATATTTTACTCGAAGGAGTCCCCGGATTAGCAAAGACTTTAGCAATTAATACTTTAAGCAAGTCTGTGAAGGCATCTTTTAGTAGAATTCAGTTTACACCTGATTTACTTCCAGCAGATGTAATTGGAACAATGATATATAATATTAAAGAAAATGATTTTTCTATAAAGAAAGGGCCAATATTTGCAAATTTCATACTAGCAGATGAAATAAATCGTGCTCCAGCTAAAGTTCAATCAGCTTTGTTAGAGGCCATGCAAGAAAAACAAGTTACTATTGGTGATTCTACTTTTATTTTAAAAAAACCATTTTTAGTTATGGCTACTCAAAACCCTGTTGAACAAGAAGGCACTTACCCTTTACCTGAAGCACAGGTGGATAGATTTATGTTAAAAACAATAATTGATTATCCTAAAATTGAAGATGAGCAAGAAATAGTCAGATCTAATTTAAATCATAATAAGCCTAAAATATCTAGTGTTATTAACACAAAGCAAATTATTGCAGCTCAAGAAACAGTTGGATCGGTATATATGGACGAAAAAATTGAAAGATATATTTTAGATTTAATTTTTGCCACTCGTTATCCTGAAAATTATAAGTTAGGAAAAATAAAGCCCTTTATTAATTTCGGAGCATCACCAAGAGGAAGTATTAATTTGGCAACTGCTGCTAAATGTTATGCATTTATTAAACATCGAGGCTATGTGATACCTGAAGATGTAAGGGCTGTTATATATGATGTTTTAAGGCATCGAATAGGATTGACTTACGAGGCTGAGGCTGAAAATATTAAAGCTGAAGATTTGATTAGTCAAATTATTAATCAGGTAGAGGTCCCATAGAAAACCTGTCAAATTTTAGTTCATGTTTTTAATTTGTTTAACAAGTGGATACTAAAGATCTATTAAAGAAAGTACGTAAGATTGAAATAAAAACTCGTAGATTGAGTGACCATATTTTTGGTGGAGAATATCACTCAACATTTAAAGGTAGAGGTATGACTTTTAGCGAGGTAAGGAATTATCAATATGGAGATGATGTTCGTTCAATTGATTGGAATGTAACAGCCAGATATAATGAGCCATTTATAAAGGTTTTTGAAGAAGAAAGGGAGCTTACTATGATTTTAATAATTGATGTTAGTGGTTCTGAGTCATTTGGTACAAATGAAAAATTTAAAAGAGAAGTAATTACTGAAATTGCTGCAACTTTATCTTTTTCTGCTATGCAAAATAATGATAAAGTTGGTGTTTTACTTTTTTCAGATCAAGTTGAACTTTTTATTCCCCCAAAAAAAGGGAAATCTCATATTTTAAGGATTATTAGAGAATTATTAGAATTTGACCCAATAAGTAAAAAAACTTCTATATCAAACGCTATGGAGTTTTTATTGGGTGTTATAAAGAAAAAAGCAATTGTTTTTATTTTATCTGATTTTATGGATAAAGGATATGAAAAAACAATTCAAATAGTTGGTAAAAAACATGACTTAACTGGAATTAGAATTTATGATAAAACAGAAACTGCTTTTCCAAATTTAGGATTTGTTCCAATGATTGATAGTGAAACTAATATTATAAAATGGGTTAATACTAGCTCTAATTCAGTTAGAAAATTGTTTCAAAAAAATTATACTAAACACGTAACTTATTTTGAAGATATTTTTAAAAGAAATGGAGCAGGAATAATTAATTCAAGAATTGATGAAAGTTATGTTAAAAAATTATTAGGATATTTTAAAGCTAGAATTTAATATAATGAAGACTAAATTATTTTATTTTTTTTTCTGTTCAATTATTATAAGTTCTTTTAGTCAATTTCAAATTGAAGTTTCATCTGAAATAGATTCATCAAAAGTTAAAGTGGGACAGGAAATTGAATATAAAATTCAAATTAAATCTGAAAAAATTGATAAAGTTCTTTTCCCTGAAAAGTTCTCATTTTTACCTTTTGAAATTTTGGAGGAATTAGATTTAGACACTTTAAAAAAAGATTCAAATTTTCTTTTAACTAAAAATTTCAAACTAATAAATTTTGAATCGGGTTCATTCTGGGTTCCAAAACAAAAAATCATTATTAATGGTTTGAGTTTTTTTACTGACTCAATTAAAGTTGATATAGATAATATTGTGGTAGATACTCTTAAGCAGCCTTTATATGATATAAAACCTATTATTAAAGTAAAAAGAGATAATAAGGATATTTTGGCAGTATTTTTTTGGTTTATTTTTTTAGGAGTTTTTTTTCTTATATCCATTTTAATTTATAAATATTTAGAAAAAAGAAAATTTAAAATTGAAGAAAAAATATTGCCTTTTGATAGAGCTATACTTGAATTAAAAAAGTTGCAAGAGGTTAAATTGAATCAACATAGGGAATATAAAGTTTATTATTCAAGATTAACTGAAATTGTTAGAAGATATTTAGAGGAGGAAGTAAAAGTTTCTGCTTTAGAAAGTACTTCAGAAGAATTATTAAGTAAACTAGAATTACTAAAAGAAGCTGGAAAAATGGAGCTTGAAAATCAAACAATTTTAAATCTAAAAAAAGTTTTAGAAAAAGCAGACTTAGTAAAATTTGCAAAACATTCCACAAATTTAATAGTGGCTAAAGAAGATAGAACTTTAGTTGAAGAAGTTGTTGTTAAAACTAAAGAAGCCATTCCTGAACCAACTTATGAGGAAATAAAAGTAACTGAGCAATTTCAGTACAAAATGATTTTAAAAAAAAGAAAAAAAAGAATTTTTATAGCTTTAGGAGGGTTAGCCATTTTAAGTATTTCAGCTTTAGTTCTAGCCATTAGCGTTTATGGATATTATCCAGTAAGAGATGAATTATTTAGGTATCCAACAAAAAAGATAATTAGTGGAAATTGGGTGAAAAGTCAATATGGTTCACCTCCACTGCAGTTAGAAACACCTAAAGTTCTTATTAGAAATAAATCTTTAGATAAAAAAAATAAAATTTTTAATTTTTCTGGGGATTGGGATAATCCATTTATTATTCAGTTGACATTTAGTCCTCCGATTAGTTTAAAAAAAGACAATGAATTGACTAAGGAGGAGAAAGATGATTTGGGAAGAAAAATTATTAATAAAATTGTTGAAGGGTATCAAAAAGAGGGTGCAACAAATATTTTTCCAAAAAATGAAGTTATAATGACTAAAGGCGGCATTGAGGCCTTGAAAGTATTTGGATCATTGAATTTGGAAAACAATAAAGGGGAATCTGTAAGGTGTAAATTTTTTACTATTGCTTTTATTTTAAATCAGTCTTTTATTAAATTAAAGATGATTTATGATAAAGAAGATAGATATGGTGAGGATATAGAGAAAAGGATAATTGAATCATTAGAATTAATTAAAGAACTTTAAAAGATGTTTCAGGAAGTTATTTTTGCTAATCCAAGTTATTTATGGTTAATGTTAATTATTATTCCTTGCATAATGTGGTATTTAATAATGAACAATAAATCTCAGGCAATACTTAAAATATCATCTACGAAAGGATTTGGGAATCGATTTTCATTTTGGTCCAAAATTAGACCAATTCTCTTGGTTTTTAGAGTGGTTGCTATTATTTTATTAGTATTAGCTATAGCTCGTCCTCAAACAGTTGATATATCAACAAAAACAAAAATGAATAAAGGGATAGATATTGTTATGGCTATAGATGTATCTTCTAGTATGTTAGCTCAGGATTTAAAACCTAATAGATTAAGTGCTTTAAAAAAAGTTGCGAGTAATTTTATTGATGACAGGATTAATGATAGAATAGGACTAGTCGTATATGCTGGAGAAAGTTATACTAAGACTCCTATTACCAGTGATAAAGGAATTGTAAAAAAATCTTTACTAGATATTTTTTATGATGGAGTTATTGAAGATGGGACAGCAATTGGCATGGGTTTAGCTACTTCAGTAAACAGATTAAAAGAAAGTATGTCCAAAAGTAAAGTTATTATTTTATTGACTGATGGTGTTAACAATTCAGGATTTATTGATCCCAAAATCGCTACTGAGCTTGCTATTGAGTATAAAATAAAAACATATACTATTGGATTAGGAAGTAATGGGAATGCTAGAGCGCCAATTGGAATTCTACCAAATGGCGAGTTTCAATATGGAATTACTAAAGTGGAAATTGATGAAGATTTACTTAAAGAAATTGCAAAAAACACAGGAGGTATTTATTTTAGAGCTACAGATGTAAAAAGACTTCAAGATATTTATAATGAAATAAATAAGTTAGAGAAAACTGAAATTGAAGAAATTAAATATTATAATTATAATGAAAAGTATAGAATATTGGTTTTAATTGCTTTTCTATTGTTAATTTTTGAATGGATAATTAAAAATACAATTTATAAAAGTTTTATTTAGATATGTATCAAATAGATTCACCAATTTATTTTTACTTTTTTTCAGTAATTCCTTTAATAATTTTAGGATATTTATTCTTGATTAGATGGAAAATAAATGCTCAAAAGAAGTTTTCTTCAGATAAAATTTTAGATTTATTAAGTCCAAAAAAATCTTCGTTTAAACCTTTATTTAAATTAATAATTTTTCTTTTTGCAATCGCTTTTTTAATTATTGGATTGGTTAATCCAAAGATTGGAACTGAATTAGAAACAGTTAAAAGAGAGGGGATTGATATTGTTTTTGCTATAGATGTTTCAAAGAGTATGTTAGCTGAGGATATAGCTCCAAATCGAATAGAAAAAGCTAAAAGATTAGTTTTTGCTATTTTAGAGGAATTAGTAAGTGATCGTGTTGGAATTATCGCCTATGCTGCCCAAGCTATCCCTCAGTTACCGATAACAACAGATTACGCTTCCGCTAAAATGTTTTTAAAATCTCTCAATACCGACATGCTTTCTTCTCAAGGAACTGCTATTGATGCAGCTATTAATTTAGGTAAAAGTTTTTTTGATGATCAAGATCAAACCAATAGAGTTCTAATTATTATTTCTGATGGAGAAGACCATGAAGAGTTATCAATGCAGTCAGCTAAAAAGGCAGATGAATTAGGCATTAAAATTTTTACGTTAGGAGTTGGAACTGAACAAGGAGCTCCTATACCAATAAAAGAAAATGGAGTAGTTCAGACCTATAAAAAAGATAAAAAAGGTGACGTTATAATAACAAAAAGAAATCCCGTTATACTCAAAGAAATTTCAAGTTTGACAAATGCAAGATATTTTGATGGAAATAATACTCAGAAAGTTATTGATTTTATAAGAGATGAATTAAAGGAGATAGATAAAAAAGAATTTGAAGCTAAAAAATTCATTTCTTTTAAAGATCAGTTTCAATTTTTTTTGATTTTAGGATTAGCATTTATTATAATCGATATTTTTGTATTTGAAACCAAAACCTTTTGGATACAAAAACTTAATTTGTTTAATGAAAAAGATAAAGAATGAAAAAGAATATAATGTTTTTAATCTTTTTTATATTTTTTAAGTTATCACTTAGTCAAACTAATAATTTAGATAACAATATCTATAATGGAAATAAATTTTATGAAAAGAAAGAATTTATAAATTCGGAGTCTAATTATAGAAAATCAATTTCTTTAGATGAAAATAAAACTACGGGTTATTATAATCTTGGAAATACTCATTATAGAGCTGAAGATTTTGAAGCTGCTTCACAAAGATTTTTTCAAAGTCAAAAGTCATCTAATTCAAAGATTGATAAGCATAAAGCATTTCATAATATGGGAAATACTTTTATGAAAAAGAAAGAATATGAAAAAGCTGTTGAGGCCTATAAGAATGCTCTTAGGAATAATTCATTTGATGATGAGTCAAGATATAATTATGCTTTAGCAAAGGAATTATTAGAAAAGGAAAAAAAGAAAAAGAAAAAAAAGAAAAAGGATAATAAAGATAAGAATGATAAAAAAGATGATGAAAATAAAAAGGATAAGGATAAGAATGATGAAAATAAAAAAGATGATGAAAATAAAAAGGATGATAAGAATAAAAAAAACAAAAAGGATCAAAAAAAACCTTCGAGTAAACAAGGAGAATTATCTCCTGAGCAAATTAGAAGCCTACTAGATGCAATGGACAATCAGGAAAAAGATGTTCAGGATAAAGTAAATCAAAAGAAAATAAAAATATCTCCATTAAATAATCAAAAAGATTGGTAAAATAGTTTTATAAAAAAATATGTATAAAAAAATAATTCATTTTATAGTAAGTTTTTTTTTCTGTTCGGGGATTTTTTCTCAAATATCTTTTGAGGCTTCTGTGAGTAAAAATCGATTGGGGATTAATGAGCGGTTAAGAGTAGTTTTTGAAATGAATGAGAATGGTGATAATTTTATACCACCTAATTTCAATGGATTTAGAATTATTGGAGGGCCTAATCAGTCTGTAAGTAATTCATGGATTAATGGAAAAAGAACTTTTTCAAAAAAATTAACATATTTTTTAGCTCCTAAGATAAAGGGGAATTTGATTATTGGTCAAGCTCAAGTTGAAATAAATGGTGAAGTTTACAAAACATCACCAGTTAATATTGAAATAACCGAAGCAGTTGCAAATGCATCTAAAGACAGCAATAATGCTGATTATATTGCTGATAATAATATCCATTTAGTCGCTGAGGTATCAAATCAAAATCCATATTTAAATGAGGCATTTACAGTAGTTTACAAGTTATATTATTCTGATCAAGTTGGAATCTCAAATGTTAACGAATTAGACCGACCAAAATATCCCGATTTTTGGAGTCATGTTATTAAAATCCCAAGATTAGAAGCAAAACAGGGTCTATATAAAGGAAGCCCATATAAGTATGTTACCTGGCATAAAACTGTTTTATATCCTCAAAAGACAGGAAAATTGACTATTGCTCCATTAACCTTAAATGTCTCAGTAGATATTCCGACAAATAGAAGAGATTTTTTCGGAAATAGGCTTTATCAACAAGTCCCGAAAGTTATTACAGCAGGGCAGAGGATAATTAATGTAAAAGATTTACCTGAAAAAGGTAAACCAAAAAATTTTAGTGGAGCAGTAGGAGACTTTGATTTAAATGTTTCAATGAATAAAACTGAGCTTAATGCATCAGAATCTTTTCAAGCAAAAATCAATGTTTCAGGAAGAGGAAATTTAAAATTATTTAAATTACCAGAAATTAATGTTCCAGGATCACTAGAGGTATATGAGCCAGAATATAATGAAAATGTTAAGACTAACCTTAAGGGAATGCAGGGAGATATTAGTAATATATATACAATTGTACCTCAAAATCAAGGAAAATTTCCAATACCTTCAGTGGAGTTTTCTTTTTTTGATCCTATTACAGAAGATTATGTATTTCTTAAATCTGAAAAATTTATAATAAATGTTTTAGAATCCCCAGATTATATTAACCCTCAAGGTACTTTTAATCATAATAGTAAAAAATTAAAATCAACGACTATTAATGAAAGTAAATTTAATTTTATAAAATTAGAGACTGACTTAGAACCTGTATTTAGAAATATTTTTTGGGGTTCAAATATGTTTAATTTTATTTTACTTCTTCCTTTTTTATTACTTATAGTATTTGGGAGTGTAGTTTTAATTTACAAAAAAAGAAATCAGGATAAGTCATTAAATAGAGTGATAAGAGCGAATAAATTAGCTCGAAAATATCTTATTTCAGCTAAAAAAACAATTGGAGAAAAGGATCTTTTTTATGAGGCTTTGGAGAGGGCTCTTCATAATTTTTTAAAAGCAAAACTTAATATTGAAACCACTGATTTGAATAAAGAGAAAATAAGGGGGCTATTAACTAACAAATCTATTGATAAAGAAACCGCACAACTTTTTGTTACATTATTAAAAGATTGTGAGTTAGCAAGATATTCCCCTAGCACTTCTGTAAGAATACAGGAAGATTATAATAATGCAGTTAATGCTATATCTCGAATTGATAAACAAATATAATTATGAGTTTAACATCTAAACTTTATTTTAAAATAAAAAAAATATTATTTGCTGTAGTATTAATATTTTTATTTTGTAACGCTACAATAATTAATGATAGCAATGAAGATTTATTTAAAAAGGGAAACGATTTATATAATAATGGTCTTTATGAACAGGCTATAGAGTCTTACCAAAAGATTATAGATGATGATTTCCATAGTTCAGAGGTTTATTTTAACATGGCAAATTCATTTTACAAAATTGGAAGTATAGCTGAAAGCATTTTTTATTATGAAAAAGCAAAACAACTTTCACCTAATGATAAAGATATTTTAAATAATATAAGGTTTGCAAACAACATGACAATTGATTTAATTGAGGAATTACCTAAGTCTCAATTGAATTTAATTAAAATTCAGGTTAAAGATTTTTTCAATATTGAACAATGGACAAATATTACAATTCTCCTAAGTTGGTTTAGTGTGATTTTGTTTGGGTTATATATTTGGAAAAATAGACCTCAGACAAAGAGATTGTTTTTTATTTTAGGATTGTTTTTTTTTCTTTCTTTTCTTTCCTCTTTTTTAATAGGAAACTCTAAAAATAATGAAAGTGAAAAAATAAAATTTGCTATTATTTTTGATAAAAAAATTAATATACAAGAAGAGCCAAATTATAGATCTGATGAAGTATTTAATTTACATGAAGGAACAAAAGTTATGGTCTTGGAAAGCCTAGATAATTGGGGAAAAATAAGAATTCAAAATGGATCTGAAGGATGGACAGAATTAAAGGGATTAAAGTTTTTAAATTAATTTTATTATAAATTTTTCGGTAACCATTCATCTTCATTTAAAAAATATTCTAAAAATTTAATTCCAAATTCTTTGATAGGTTTATAAATTAATGAGTCTTCAATTACATTTTGGTCCATTAATTTAAAAATAAAAGAAAATTGGTCAATTATTAAAACTAAAGCGCTAAGTATTAATAACATTTTTAGAATTCCAAAAATAGCTCCAAAAAATCTATTAATTCCTCCTAAAAAAGCAATTTTAATCAGTTTAGTTAGGTATTTTGCAATTAGTGAAGTTAAATAAATTATTATAGCAAAAATTATAATAAAAAGAATCCATTTTGGTGGAATATTATTTTCGCCAAAAATATATCTTAACCAATTATTAAAATTGTCTATGAATAAAAGGGAACCAACAAAACCAAAAATTAAAGCAATTAATGAAG
>CABXRK010000017.1 GCA_902514625.1 uncultured Bacteroidota bacterium | reverse complement strand
TGTAGTCTCGGGCAGGCTCGAACTGCCGACCTCTACATTATCAGTGTAGCGCTCTAACCAGCTGAGCTACGAGACTCTTAATTAGGGTTCCTAATAAAAAAATGACAGCAAAAAGCAAAAAACATTCTACAACCTAATCCATACTATGTCGTCTTTCTCTAGAAAGGAGGTGTTCCAGCCGCACCTTCCGGTACGGCTACCTTGTTACGACTTAGCCCCAGTTACTAGTTTTACCCTAGGCAGCTCCTTACGGTCACCGACTTCAGGTACCCCCAGCTTCCATGGCTTGACGGGCGGTGTGTACAAGGCCCGGGAACGTATTCACCGGATCATGGCTGATATCCGATTACTAGCGATTCCAGCTTCACGCAGTCGAGTTGCAGACTGCGATCCGAACTGAGACCGGTTTTAAAGATTCGCTCCTACTCGCGTAGTGGCAGCTCTCTGTACCGGCCATTGTAGCACGTGTGTAGCCCAGGACATAAGGGCCGTGATGATTTGACGTCATCCCCACCTTCCTCTCGGTTTGCACCGGCAGTCTCATTAGAGTTCCCGGCATGACCCGCTGGCAACTAATGATAGGGGTTGCGCTCGTTATAGGACTTAACCTGACACCTCACGGCACGAGCTGACGACAACCATGCAGCACCTTGTAAGTAGTCCGAAGAAAAGATCATCTCTGATCTATGCAACTTACATTTAAGCCCTGGTAAGGTTCCTCGCGTATCATCGAATTAAACCACATGCTCCACCGCTTGTGCGGGCCCCCGTCAATTCCTTTGAGTTTCACTCTTGCGAGCGTACTCCCCAGGTGGGTCACTTATCACTTTCGCTTAGCCACTCAACACACCAATGTGCATCAAACAGCTAGTGACCATCGTTTACGGCGTGGACTACCAGGGTATCTAATCCTGTTCGCTACCCACGCTTTCGTCCATCAGTGTCAGTATATTGTTAGTAATCTGCCTTCGCAATCGGTATTCTGTGTAATATCTATGCATTTCACCGCTACACTACACATTCTAACTACTTCACAATAACTCAAGTCTATCAGTTTCAAAGGCATTTCTACAGTTAAGCTGCAGTATTTCACCTCTGACTTAATAAACCACCTACGGACCCTTTAAACCCAATAATTCCGGATAACGCTTGGATCCTCCGTATTACCGCGGCTGCTGGCACGGAGTTAGCCGATCCTTATTCTTACAGTACCGTCAGCTTTGTACACGTACAAAGGTTTCTTCCTGTATAAAAGCAGTTTACAACCCATAAGGCCGTCTTCCTGCACGCGGCATGGCTGGATCAGAGTTTCCTCCATTGTCCAATATTCCTTACTGCTGCCTCCCGTAGGAGTCTGGTCCGTGTCTCAGTACCAGTGTGGGGGGTCCCCCTCTCAGGGCCCCTACCTATCGAAGTCTTGGTAAGCCGTTACCTTACCAACAAACTAATAGGACGCATGCCCATCTTTCACCATCGGAATTTTCTTCTAAAAATAATGCTATTAAAAGATCGTATGGGGTATTATTCAAAATTTCTCTTGACTATCCCCCAGTGAAAGGTAGGTTGCATACGCGTTACGCACCCGTGCGCCGGTCGTCAGCAAAGTGCAAGCACTTTCTGTTACCCCTCGACTTGCATGTATTAAGCCTGCCGCTAGCGTTCATCCTGAGCCAGGATCAAACTCTTCGTTGTAATCTTTTAAAAAATGTTTACAACATAGTAATTGATGAGATCTCAAAATGGTTTTGCTTTAAATCATATCTTTCGATACGCGCTGTCATTTTCTAAATTTTCAAAGACCTTTAAGCTAAAACAATTCTCGAAATAATTAGTTTAGCGGGTGCAAATATAGAACCATTTTTTTCCTCCACAACACCTTTTACAAAAAAACTTATTAAAATTTGTCTTCAAATTAAAAATTTATCCCTAAGTAATTATTTAACAAGTATTTACATCTTATTAAATTACAAACTTTTAATTAAAAAATATATTTTTTATCTGAAAAAATTCCACACTAAACCAAATCGAATAGAAAAATCTCGATATGGGTAATATGGAGCAGAAAAAAAATTGTAACCGGTTATAGAAGAATTTATATGTTCAGCTTTTAAATAAAGTCGAGTTTGTTGCACTTTAGCATTAATAAAAAAATCTATTCTAGGATATCCCCCAATTTTAAATTCATTTTGATTAGTGAAATCTCCAAGAAGTGGATTATATCGATCAGCATAATATTCAGTAAAATATTGCCCACTGACTCCAGTATTTAACTTCATTGCCTTATCAAAAACATCAGAAGTAAAACTAATAGTACTTCTAATTATTAATTCAGGAACATTTAATGAATTTGAAATGTTAGATTTAATATTTTTAATACCTGATTTTTGATATTGTATTGTATTAAAAAAAGAGAATTTTCCTAGATTAAATTTAGCTTTATAACGTAATTTCAAATAATTAATAGTTCTATTTTCTTGTTTAGCATCTACAAAAAATGATGAATCTGGGCGTTCTTCTGGCAATTCAATACCTAATGCAATCAAATTTAATTGATTCTGAGTTGGAACTATCTCTTCAAATACAGAAGGTCTAGTTGAATAATATGTATAGTTATCTATGTTTTGAAATAAAAAATTAATCTCTCCCAATTTATAATGACTAATATCTAAGGAAAAATGTGATGTCCTCTGATTTATAAATTCAGGATTATACCAATTATAATTTTTGTAACCAGATTGATACAAAATAAAATTATAATCTGGATTTTGCGATCTAAATCCAGCTGAAGCTGATATATTAAATTTAGTATTATTTTTAAACAAAATTCTCGCTAAAAAATGATCACTAATTACTTTAGATTGAAATGTTTTTTTAAAATCAAATTCAAAGTCAAGATTCAACAATTTTTTATTCCATGTAGTATTTAAAAAAATTTGATCAGAATTTAATTTATTAGGGATAATTCCTGAATCAGAAATGTATATAGATTTGAAAAAATATTTCGATTTATTAATTTCAATAGAACCTAAAAAATCTCCAACAAAAGAATTTGAAATTTTTGCGTAAAATTTATTTTCTAATCTACCAAGTTTAACTATATCATAAATTCCTTTTGTTTCTATAAAAGCATCTCCAAAAAAAGAATCAGGCGCAGACTGAATAAATCTATAAGCCTTTGTTTCGTATGTAAATTCATTTCCAATATTAAATTCATCTATATCCTTTTCCTTATTATTACCTAAAATCTTCCAATATTGATCTATATAATATCTTTTCCCAGTTAATTGACTTTCAGTATTCTTTAGTCTATTATCAATAACTGATCTATCAAGAAAATCAGAATCACCTTCTTCAAACAATTTCAAAGAAGTTGGTGTAATCCCTCCATTTTCTTGATTATCTATTCTCTGAGAATTGTAATGTATTCTTGCAAAATAACTTTGATTTTTATTTTTTATTAAAAATGAAGCTATAAAATTTCCATTATTAGATCTTGAATCTAGATATTTTCCCAAAGATCTCATACCTCTATACCCTAATGAATAATTAAAATTTGGACTCGTATTTACAGCAACTAGAGCATCTAAAAGTTGTCCTTGTTCAAAAGTTGTTTTAAAAAACATTTCAGACAACGGCGTCGGCACCTCGTAATATTTTATTTCATTACGTTCAGTATACCCATAATGTTTTGATCTTGCTCCCATTTGCGGAATAACTGATCTTTTAAAAAAATCATACCCCATACGATTAAAAGCATGACCAGTGTTTGCAAAAGGCAATAACTCAAAATAGTCCCTTCTTAAATAATTCATTTTATAATCTTTCAGCACTGAAATTGTAGTATCTACATAAGTAGTTAAATACTTATAATCCATAATTTTATACATATCAATTTTTAAACTATCTAATTTTAACGAATCCTTTTCTTTTGTGTTTTGATTATTATTTGATTTAGATAAAACTTTTAAGTCTAAAGAATCTTTTTCTATTGTCGTTATAGTATCAATTTTAATGTTTTGAAAAATATTATTTTTTATTAAAAAATCATTAAGTTTATTTGAATTAAGAGAGTCTAATTCATTGGATATTTGAGCGATTAAATTCGTTCCAAAAATTGATAAAATAATAAAAAGATATATGCGGAACATAGAAAAAATTATATTTCTTAACGAAGTTAAAATAAATGTAATTAATCTTAACTAAGTATAATAAATAATGTTACTAAAACAATTAGAAAAAGGGTTAGAGGCTGGAACAGATGAAGCTGGAAGAGGATCTTTAGCTGGTCCAGTTTTTGCTGCTGCTGTTATATTGCCTGATAACTTTAATGAACCTATGCTAAAAGATTCAAAAAAAACCACTACTAAACAAAGAAATATTTTAAGAAAAATAATAGAGAACAAAGCATTAGCTTTTTCTATTTCTAGTTGTGGCGTTAAAGAAATAGATCAGTTAAATATCTTAAATGCATCCATTAAAGCGATGCACAAATCAATTTCATTTTTAAAAATCAAACCTAATAGTATATTAGTTGATGGAAATTACTTTAAAAAATATTTTGAAATACCTCATGAGTGTATAATTAAAGGAGATAGTAAATTTATGAATATAGCCGCTGCTTCAATATTAGCTAAAACTTATAGAGATGACTTTATGATAAGGCTATCATCTAAATTTCCAGAATATGAATGGGATATTAATAAAGGATATCCTACAAAAAAACATAGAGAATTTTTAAAGAAATATGGAATTTGTAAGTATCATAGAAAATCTTTTAAATTGTCAATTACCTAAAAAATATATATTTTTCAATTTGTAAATTTAAGATTACAAATTGAGTTTGCTATTTTTGATTATTAAATAACTGAAATTTATATGATTAAAAAGTTTATTTTATATTTTGCATTTTTTTCAATTATAATATTTGGTTGTAAAGAAACCTATGAAAAAGAAAAAAACATTTTAGATTGGGTGCCCCAAAACACAAGCTTAATCATAAAAATTAATGATATTAATGAATATAGAAATGAATATAATAATAATCTCATTTTATCTAAGTTTCTGAAATTAGATGAAAACTTGATTTCTTCTGTAAAAACAATTATTCCAAAACAAATTTCAAAAAATTCTATTCTATGTTTTTCAAAAATAGGCAAAGAAAAAATAACATATACCTATATTGGGAATTTCAAAAAAAAACAGATAGACACATTAGATTCTAATTTAATTTATAGTGGTCAAAAAATTTTTTTTACGAAAAAAAAAACTAATCTCTTTATTACAACTATAAACAATACTGAAATTAGATCTAATTCTAAATTGATAATTGAAAATTGTATTAGAAATTATCAAAACAATATTAATGGAATGACGTCAAAAATATTTAACGAACTAAAAATTACATTAGATAATAAATCCACCGCAAACATATTAATTAATCCAAAAAAAAAGATTTTTTTTAAAAAAATACTTAGTCAAAACTTTTTATTTCCTGAAATAAACTTTGATTGGAATGTCTATGATGTAAATTTTGATGATAAACCTATTTCAATAGATGGATTAATAAAAATTCAAGATTCATTAAGTGATCCTATAAGTTTATTTAAAAACTTAGACTATAGCAAAAGCACTTTACAAAGAATTGTGCCTGAAGATTACACTACATATTTATCAATTCCTTTTAAAAATAGTCAAGTTCTTAAAGACAATTTCAAAAGATATATTAGAAACAAAAATATTCCTATTAAATCTCATAATTTAAATATTTTTAACGGGATCGATGAAATTGGGTGGATTATGTTTAAAGGAGAAAAATTTTTTGTTCTTCATTCAAAAAACAATTCAGATTCAGAATTAAAAATTAATAATTTAACAGACAATTTAAGAGTCTATAGAAAAATCAATTATGGTTCATTAAAAACATCCCATAATTTGAATTCTTTATCAAAAACTCTCGGACAAGAAATTAATCTTAAATGGGGTTCTAAATTATCCACATTTTATGTTTTCTCTCAATCTGAAATAGGGATGAAAAATATTATAGTAAACTATAAACAAGATAAAACTTTATATAAAAAAAGTGATTTCATTAATTTCAAAGAGACTCTAGCAAAAGAAAATTCTATTGTTTGGCATGGCAATATTAGAAAAATTATAAACTTATTAAAGCCCTCTTATTCAAAAGAAAAAAATAAATTATTTAAGTCTTTCGATTTTAATACCTATAATCAAATTGCCTTTCAGGGAATTACAGATCAAAACCACATGCATCTGCATCTAAGGATAAACAATAATGAAAACAAAAAACTAGTAACTACTATTTCTAATCAAAAAATCTTCGAATTAGATTCACCTATTGCTAATTCCCCTCAGTGGCTTAAGAATCATAGAAATAAAAATTATGACATAGCTGTTCAAGATGTTGAAAACAATCTATATCTTATTTCTAACACTGGAAAATTACTTTGGAAGAAAAAATTAAATGATAAAATAATTGGAAAAATTCAGCAAATTGATCTATACAAAAATAAACGTCTTCAAATGGCATTCAGAACAAAAAATAAATTTTTAATTTTAGATAGAAATGGTAGAATTGTTAAGCCCTTTTCAATTAATATTTCCAGTGAAAACCCCCATCCATTATCTGTTTTTGATTATGATAAAAGTCGAAATTATCGTTTCGTGCTAGCTCAAGGAAAAACAATTAAAATGTATAACTCCAAAGGGAAAAATGTGATTGGTTTTAAATTTAGAGAAACTAAAAAATCTATCATTAATTCTCCTAAACACATTAGGATTAAAAACAAAGATTATATCTTAATCCAAGAATCTAATGGAAAATTAAATATTTTAAATAGAAAAGGAGAAGATAGAATAAAAATCAATGAAAATTTAAATTTTTCTGAAAACTCAATTTATTCTTATTTAGATACTTTTACAACAACTGATAATTATGGCAATTTAATTCAAATTGACATTAAAGGGAATATTATCAAAACTGATCTTAACCTTAAGAATAATAATAAACTTGATACAAATAACAAATCCTTAGTTATTTTCTCTGAAAATGTTCTTATAATAAATGGTCTTCCTGTTGTTTTGCCATTTGGCAATTATACAAATCCGAAAATATTTCTTAAAAATTCAAAAGAATACATTTCTATTACTGATCAACAATCTGAAAAGATTTATTTATTTGATACTAATGGTAAAATTTTAAATGGATTCCCCCTTTATGGTAAAGGAGAAATTGACTTGAATATTTTAGATAATAATAAGAACTCTTTAGAATTAGTAGTTCAATCTGAAAAAAAAGAAATTACTATCTATAAAATAAACTGATTTACTTCCTTCAGTTTAGCTCCAAAAAGATTTTCAAAATGCTTCTTTAAATGATTTTTTACATCTGAAAGAGAAATTTCACTCTTTAATTCATTCTCCATTGAAGTAACTTTCTTCCCATTTATTCCACAAGGAATTATATAGTCAAAAAAGTTTAAGTCTGTATTTACATTCAATGCAAATCCATGCATTGTAACCCACCTACTAGCTCTTAGGCCTAAAGCACATATTTTTCTAGCAAAAGGAGTGCCTACATCTAACCAAACCCCTGTTTCTCCAGGGCTTCTTTCTCCTTTTAAGTTATATTCTTTAAGAGTTAAAATAACCATTTCCTCTAATAATCTTAAATATTTATGAATATCTGTAAAAAAATTTTCCAAATCAATTATAGGATATCCAACTATCTGACCAGGACCATGAAAAGTGATATCTCCTCCTCTATTAGTTTTAAAATAATCGATTTTTAAATTTTCTAACTTCTTCTTTTCTATCAGTAGATTATCAAAATTACCACTTTTACCTAGAGTGATTACTGGAGGATGTTCGACCCAAAAAAAGTAATTAGCTATCTTTGAAGGTTTCTTTAATTTTCGATTATTTATTTTTTGAATTACAAGCTTTTTAAGAACATATTCCTGCTTATCCCAAGCTTTTTTATATGAGCAGAGACCTAAATCATAAACTATTATTTCTTTATTTTTAGTCAAGTTCAAAAATAAAATAAATTATTTTTAAGTTCACAATAAAAATAGACAAAAACTATTTAAAAAATAGAAAAAGATCCATAGGATAAAATATCTCAATTACTTTATAGTCACTATCTTTGTAAAAAAAACTCATGAAATTACTTTCTGAACAAGAAATTATTCGAAGAGAAAAATTAGATAAACTTAAAGCCCTCGGTATTAATCCATATCCAGCTGCTCTTTTCCCAATTAACTCTGATTCAAAATTGATAAAAACTAATTTTAAAGAAGGTGAGACTGTAATTATTGCTGGTAGAATAATGTCTAGGAGAATTCAAGGAAAAGCAAGTTTTGCTGAATTACAAGACAGTCAAGGAAAAATACAAGTTTATTTTAATAGAGATGAGATTTGTAAAAGTAAAGATAAATCAATCTATAATGAGGTTTACAAAAAACTTCTAGACATTGGAGACATAATAGGGATAAATGGAAAATTATTTACTACTAAAGTTGGGGAAAAGACTGTCCTTGTTAAAGAATTTTGTATACTTAATAAATCTCTAAAACCTCTACCTATTCCAAAAACTGATTCTGATGGTAAAATTTATGACCAGTTTAATGATCCTGAACTAAGATATCGTCAGAGATATGTTGATTTAATTTTAAACCCCAAAGTCAAGGACACTTTCATTAAAAGAACTAAAATCACTAATAGCATTCGTGAGTTTTTAAATTCAAAAAAATACATTGAAGTTGAAACTCCAATTTTACAATCAATCCCAGGAGGAGCTGCTGCAAAACCATTTATAACTCATCATAATTCACTAAACATCCCTTTATATCTTAGAATTGCTAATGAACTCTATCTTAAAAGGCTTATTGTTGGAGGTTTTGATGGTGTATATGAATTTTCAAAAGATTTCAGAAATGAAGGAATGGATAGAAATCATAATCCTGAATTTACGATAATGGAACTTTACGTAGCATACAAAGATTACTTTTGGATGATGGATACAACTGAAGAATTACTTGAAAAAATAGTTATAGATTCTAATAATAATACAAAAATTGAAATTGATAATCAAATAATTGATTTTAAACCTCCATATCCTAGAGTGCCCATTTTTAATGCTATAGAAAAAAATACCGGAATAGATATTTCCCAAATGGATTATAAAGAATTATTTGATACAGCAAAAAAATTAAAAATTGAAATTGATAAAACAATGGGAAAAGGAAAGCTCATAGATCAGATTTTTAGTGAAAAATGTGAAAGAAAATTTATTCAGCCTACTTTTATTATAGATTATCCAAAAGAGATGAGCCCATTAACCAAAGAACATAGATCAAATCCTAAACTAACAGAAAGATTTGAATTAATAATTAATGGCCAAGAAATTGCTAATGCTTATTCAGAACTAAATGATCCAATTGACCAACTTAAAAGATTTGAGGAGCAAGTAGAACTTAACAAAAAAGGTGATGATGAAGCAATGCTAATCGATGAAGATTTTGTTCGGGCACTTGAATATGGTATGCCTCCTACATCAGGAATAGGTATTGGAATAGACAGACTAGTTATGTTAATGACTAATAATACTTCTATTCAAGAAGTGATCTTTTTCCCTCAAATGCGTCCTGAAAAAAAAATTACAGAACTAAATGAGGAAGAAAAATTAATACTAAAAAAAATTAAAGAAAAATCTCCTATTAATCTAATTTTACTAAAAGATCAAGTCAAAATAAGTAATACAAAATGGGATAAATCAATTAAAAGTTTATCAAAAAAATCATTTATAAAAGTCTTAAAAGAAAATGATGATTTAATAGTTAAATTAAATTAGGCTTTATAGTTTTTTAATTACTCTCTCAAATGCATTTATTGTATAATCAATATCTGAATCATTCATCTCATTATTAATAAAACAACTTTCAAATGGACTTGGAGGTAGATAAACTCCTTCATTAAGCATGCCATGAAAATATTTTTTAAAATAATTATTATTACCTTTTAAAGCAGTTTCAAAATTAATAACTGGATCTTCAGTAAAATGTAGTGAAAACATAGAACCAAATCTATTAATATGATAAGGCACATTATTTCTTTCTAATATGGAATTGATTCGATCATGTATTTTTTTTGTTTTAAGGTCTATATTTTTATAAATTTCTGGATGATTGTTAAGGATCTTCAAAGTATTAAATCCTGCCTCCATTGCAACTGGATTTCCACTTAGAGTTCCTGCTTGATAAATTTTTCCTATTGGTGATAATTCATTCATTATCTCATTTGAGGAGGCAAATGCCCCTACTGGTAATCCTCCACCAATTATTTTACCAAATGTAATAATATCAGCTTTAATTGATAAACTCTCTTGTGCTCCTCCAGCAGACAATCTAAATCCAGTCATAACTTCATCAAAAATTAATAAAGATTTATATTTGTCACATAGTGATCTTAAATCCTCTAAAAATCCTGGCTTAGGAATCACACAGCCCATATTACCTGCAACTGGCTCTATTATTATAGCTGCAATTTTATTAATATTTTTTTTAAAAATTTTAAGTACACTGCTTATGTCATTGTATTTAGCCAAAATAGTATCTTTAGCATTACCTTTAGTTACACCAGGACTATTAGGTGTTCCATTACATATAGCTCCACTTCCAGCTTGTATTAAAAAAGCATCAGCATGACCATGGTAACAACCGACAAACTTAATTATCTTGTCTCTTTTAGTATAACCTCTTGCTAATCTTATTGCACTCATACAAGCTTCTGTTCCAGAATTAACAAATCTTATTTTATCAATATTTGGAACCATTTTTAAAGCTAACATTGCGATTTTAGTTTCTAACTCTGTGGGAGCACCAAATGAAATTCCTTTTTCAATTCTTGCTTTGATTGCTTTTATAACTTTATTATTCGCATGACCAAGAATCATTGGCCCCCAACTTGATATAAAATCTATATATTTATTTCCATCAACGTCATACAAATAAGTGCCTTTTGCTTTTTTGATAAAGATTGGATCTCCACCAACAGCTTTAAATGATCTAACAGGAGAATTAACTCCGCCAGGAATATTTTTTTTTGCATCTATAAATAAACTACTACTTCTTTTATAATTCATTTTAACTTACTCTTAATCGGAATAATTAATTCCTGTCCAACAAAAATAATGTTATCAATAATATTGTTTTTTTCTACTAATTCCTCCAAAGAAATTTGATATTTTTTTGAAATTGAATATAAAGTATCACCAGATTTAACATAATGCTTTTTATACCTTTTTTTAGAAATAAAATCATTTCCAAATTTATTATAACTTTTCTTATCATATTTATATAAATTATATCTTTCAATTAAAGAGATTAATTTTTGAGGATATTTAGTATCAGTTGCATATCCAGCTTTTTTAAGTCCTTTAGCCCAAGCTTTATAATTATTTATATTTAAATTGAATAAAAAGTCATACCTAGGCCTAGATGTTAAAAATAAAGAATGATCTCTAAATGACTCAGAAACATTATTATACTTTCTAAAACACTCACCTTTTTCATCATCATCATGAAATATTTTTTCTCCCTTCCATTTTTTATGACACTTAATTCCAAAATGATTATTTGCTTCTATAGCAAGTTTACCCTCCCCTATTGCAGACTCTAATATTCCTTGAGCTAAAGTTATACTAGCTGGAATTTTATATCTAATCATTTCTAACTTAGCAATGGAGGAGTATTTAGCTAAATATAATTCAACATTTTTTTTAACTGAATTTTTATCATTTAAGATTATATTTTTTGAAAATTTATTTTTATTCGAATCAGGCAATTTCTCATCGGAACTCTTAAAAACTCCACAACCTGAAAAAAAAAATAAAAAGAAAATTAATAATTCTCTGGAAAATTTATAATCAACTTTCCCTTTGAAAATAATTTTTGATTCATTCCTATTATCCCTTGCTGGCCTCCTGTATGAATTATTAAAATATTTTTTCCCCAATTCCATTTATTTTTTTTTATTAAATCAAAAATACCAAAAAGCATTTTCCCTGTATATATAGGATCAAGAAGAATCTTATATTTTTTATAAAAATTATTTATAAAATCAACTAGTTCTTCAGATACTTTTGCATATCCTCCAAAAATATAATCATTTTGTATAATCCAATTAGATTTTTTCGTCATATTTCTAATATTCTTTTTTAGACTTTGATTCATTAAAGAAGGGAATCCAATTATAATTTGATTTTTTTTCGAACATTCGATAATTCCAGTTATTGTTCCTCCTGTTCCAATAGGGCAACAAATTGCATCAAAACTTAAATCTATTTCATTTAAAATTTCTTTACATCCTTTAATCCCTAATTCATTTGACCCTCCTTCAGGTATAATCAAAACATTATTATTATTCTTTAAATAAGATTTTACTTCAAAACTAGATTCTTTATGTTTATATGAAGATCTACTTATAAATTTTAGATCCATACCATTCATCTTACAAATAGATAATGTATGATTATATTTTTCATTATTTTTCAATTCCTCACCTCTTATAAAACCAACTGAAGGTATATTTAATTTATTACTCAATAAAGCAGTAGCATACAAATGATTAGAAAATGGACCTCCAAAAGTGATTATCTTATCTAAACCAAGATCCTTTGCTTTTTGTAAATTATATTTTAATTTCCTTAATTTATTTCCAGAAAAATAATCGTCTATTAAATCTTCTCTTTTAATCGTTATTGTAATTCCATTAATTTTATCTACTAATTGATTATTAGAATTAATCATTCTTTTGCATTAATTCTTCAATACTATCTTTTGATCTTTCAAGTCTCTGATCAACCCTAAGAAAAATTGACATCATTTTTTTAGGTGTTTTAGAATAATAAATCTGACTATTAATAAAAATTGTACTATCAATTCCATACTTTGTATAAATATATTCTCTAGAAAAAATTGAATCAACACCTTTCATTAAATATCCAGATCCTTTAATAGAATTCATGATAGTAATATCATATAAAATTTTAGACATCATTTCCTGATCTATTAAATCTTTAGGTTTATCAATTTTAATTTCATTATTACATGAAAATACCATCAAAGAAATTAAGAATATTTTTTTCATCTATTAAAAATCAATTGTTTAGAATTAGGTTTTTTATGGAAATTTCCATTTTCAAAAACGCATTTACCATTAACCCAAGTCGAATTTATTTTTCCTAAAAACTCAATCTCCTCAAAGGGGGACCAACCACATTTATAATAAATGTTTTCTTTAGTAACTTTTTGAGTGTCATTTAAATCAATGATAACCAAATCAGCAAAAAAATTCTCTTTAATAAATCCTCTATCTTTAATTTTGAATAAAATCGCAGGATTATGACAAGCTTTTTCAACAATTTTCTCTAATGTAATTTTTCCTTTCCTAAAACAAGTGATTAATGCTAATAATGTATGTTGTACAAGTGGGCCACCAGATGGGGATTTTAAATATCCATTATTTTTTTCTTTCAATGTATGGGGAGCATGGTCCGAGGCTATTATATCAATTCTATCATCATTTAAAGCTCTCCATAATGAGTCTTGATCGTTTTTTGTTTTTATTGCTGGATTCCATTTAATTTTAGACCCCAATCTTTTATAATCTTTATCATTAAACCAAAGATGGTGAATACATACTTCCGCAGTAATTTTTTTATCCTTAAGATGTAAACTATTAGAAAATAGTTTTGTTTCTCTACTAGTTGATAAATGAAAAACATGAAGTCTAGCTCCAGTTTCTCTCGCTAGATTTATAGCCATAGAAGAAGAAGAATAACATGCTTCATCACTTCTTATTTTGGGGTGTAAACTAATTGGGATATTGTCTCCATACAAATTTTGATAATAATTTAAATTTTTCTTTATGGTTTTTTCATCTTCACAGTGAACTGAAATTGGCAAATCAGTATTTGAAAAAAAAATCCTTAAAACTTCTTTATTATCAACTATCATATTACCTGTAGATGAACCTAAAAATAATTTTAATCCTGCAACTTTTCTTTGATCTAATTCTTTTAAAATTTGAAAATTTTCGTTTGTACCACCAAACATAAAAGAATAATTAGCCCAAGATGATTTAGAAGCAATTTCAAACTTTTCATCTAAAGCTTCCAAAGATATAGTTTGAGGAAATGTATTGGGCATTTCTATATATGAAGTGACTCCACCAGCAACAGCTGCTCTAGATTCACTGGCAATATTTCCCTTTTGAGGAAACCCAGGTTCTCTAAAGTGTACTTGATCATCTATTAAACCTGGTAAAATATATTTTCCTTTGGCATCAACTGTTTTATACAAGTTTTCTTCATTTAAAATTTTTTTAGAAATCTTTTCAATTCTCTCACCCGATATTAATATATCTTTCTTTAATATTTTACCATTATTAACAATGTGTCCATTCTTTATAAGAATTTTTTTCATTAATCAATTTATTTTATTCAATCTAAGTTTAATTACCCCGTATACCGCTTCCCATATTATTGAACTATTCATCTTAGAAATACCTTTTTCTCTATTTTTAAAAATAATAGAATACTCCTCTAATGAAAAGCCTTTTTTCCATGATTTATATTTTAATTCAATCTGAAATGCATAACCAATAAAATTTATTTTTTTTAATAAAATTGATTCTAAAACCTCACTCCTAAAACCAACAAACCCAGAAGTTGGATCTTTAATTGGTAACCCTGTTACTAATTTAACATAAAATGATGCAGCTTTAGAAAGTAAAATTCTATTTAATGGCCAATTAATAACATTTATACCATTAATATACCTTGATCCTATAATAACATCTATTCCAGACTTTAATCTATCTAACATTTTATCTAAATCATTAGGATCATGAGACAAATCCCCATCCATTTGAAAAATATAATCAAATTTTTTTTCAATAGCCCAATTAAACCCTTTAATATATGCTTTACCTAAACCATTTTTTTCTTTTCTTTTAATTAAAAATAATCTTTCAGTAAATTTTTTTTTAAATTTAATAACTACATCAGAAGTTTTATCTGGAGATGAATCATCTACTACCAAAAGATTATATTTATTGCCAAGATTCATGACCGAAAAAATAATCTTCTCGATATTTAGAATCTCATTATAAGTAGGTACAATTACTAATATTTTTTCCATAATATTTGATAAAAATAACAAATATTGACTTAGCTACTAAAAAGAAGCACCCATATTAATTTATAATAATTATGATTTCTCTTATCTTTATTAAGATGGAACCCTGGATTGAAAAAATACCTCAAGATGATAATTGGATTAAATTAATTTTTTTGTTATGTTTTATAACGATTAGTATACTAAGAGCAATAAATCCCTTCATGTTTAGTTACTTAATTAGAATTTTTGATCCTATCTTATTTTTTAAATTATTCGATAAAGAAAAAACAAGTTTATATAATAATTTTTTTTTAACTGGTTATGTCTTTTCAGTAATTGTTTTTAGTATAACAATATTTTTAATTTTTGAAAAAATTTTTCCATCAAATTATAACTTTAAAAAATTTTTAATCATTTTAGTTTCTATTGTTTTTATTTCGATTTTAAGATTCCTTATCATCAAATTTTTTGCGAAAATTATTGGATTCAATAGATTCATTAATAGCTTTTTTTTAAAAAATATGACATTTTTTATTCAACTAAATATTTCATTATTTATTTTAACACTTATATATGTTTTTTTGTTCGATTATTCTAAGTATTTCTTATTTACATACACAATAATCGCGTATTTCCTTTTTATTTTTTCTCAATTCTGGGTGGTTTTTTTCTACTTAAAAAATTTAAAAAGTAATGTATTGTATTTAATTTTATATATTTGTGCATTCAAAATATCACCTTGGATTCTTATTTATTCTAATGTAATTTTCTTAAGGCATTAAAATAAAATACACATATGAAAATTAAAACTATTCTGGTTTCACAACCCGAACCTCCTAATGAAAATTCTCCATATTCAAGATTAAAGGATAAATATAAATTAAAAGTTGATTTCAGACCTTTTATTCATGTTGAAGGATTAAATGCTAAACAAGTAAGACAACAAAAAATTGATTTTTCAAATTTCAACTCTATAATTCTTACAAGTAGAAATTCTGTTGATCATTTTTTTAGATTAACTGAAGAAATGAGATTTAAAGTTCCTGATTCAACAAAATATTTTTGTCAATCAGAGGCTGTTGCATATTATCTTCAAAAATATGTTGTTTATAGAAAAAGGAAAATCTATGTTGGAAAAAATACAATTAAAGATCTAGATCCTATTTTTAAAAAATTTATTCATGATAAATACTTATTACCCTCATCTGACCTACTCAAACCAATAATTCCTGATTATTTAGACTCTATTGGGATAAAATGGAAACGAGCTCAATTTTATAAAACGGTAGTTAGTGATCTTTCAGACTTAAGAGATGTATACTATGATGTTCTTGTTTTTTTTAGCCCTTCTGGTATAGAATCCCTCTTTAAAAATTTTCCTGATTTTAAACAAAATAATACTAAAATTGCAGTTTATGGAAATACCACTATTCAAGCTGCAAATAATGCTAATTTAAGAATAGATATTAAAGCTCCCTCAAAACAATATCCATCTATGACAATGGCTATTGAAAAATACATTTCAGAAAAAAAATATTGAAAAGAAAGATTAATTTATAGTTCTCCAATTCAATTAATTTTATTGTAAATTTACGGACATAAAAAAATATTGAATACTTTAATGAAAATAATTAACCAAAAAGTATTAATTGATAAAATAGATAAAATGATAATTGAAGCATTAATTAATAATGCAAGAATTTCAATTAATGAATTATCAAAAATATCTGAAATTTCTGGTGCAGCTGTTCATCAAAGATTAAAAAAGCTAGAAAAATCTAATATTATTACTGGATCTAAAATTAATTTAAATACTAAATTACTTGGATATAAAACCATTGCTTTCGTAGGAATTTTCCTTGACAAAGCTATGGTCAATACTGAAGCAGTTAAGAAGTTAAATGAAATTCCTGAAATTTTAGAATGTCACTATACCACTGGAAATTGGAGTATTTTTATAAAAATACTTTGCCGAGATAACGAGCACCTTATGATACTCTTAAATAAAAAAATTCAAACTATTAAAGGCATTTCAAGAACTGAAACTTTTATTTCCTTAGATCAACAAATTGAAAGACAAATCTCTATAAATTAATTTTATAATTTAAATGAGATATTAATAAACTATATTAATGATTTTACCAATCACAACTATGATTTTTTTAGGTTGTGATCCATTCAAAAAATTTATTGTCCTTTGATCTTTAAGAATATTTTTTTTAATATCATTTTCAGATAAATCTAAAGATAAACTCTTCTTAAATCTCATTTTTCCATTAAATGAAATTGGGTATTCTTTTTCTAATTCAATCAAAAATTTTAAATCATAAATAGGATACATCTCATTAGAAATACTTGATCTATAACCCATTAAATGCCATATTTCTTCACAAAAATGAGGAGCAAAAGGGGACAATAAAATTATTAAAGGTTTTAAAATCTCTTTTGAATTACATTTTTGACTTTTTAATTCATTTACACATATCATAAATGAACTTATACATGTATTAAATGAAAAGTCTTCTATATCCTGACTTACTTTTCTTATAGTTTTATGAAGTGTTTTTAAAGAATCTGAAGAAGCTTTTTGATTATTTATTGAAAAATTATCAATTGGATGATATAATCTCCATAATTTTTTTAAAAAAGAATGCACTCCAGATATTCCAGATGTATCCCATGGTTTAGATTGCTCTATAGGGCCTAAAAACATTTCGTACATTCTCAAAGTATCTGCTCCAAATTGATCACATATTTTATCTGGATTAACAACGTTAAACTTTGATTTAGACATTTTTTCTACATCCCTGCCAACTATATACTTTCCATTTTCAAGTATAAATCTTGAATTTTTAAATTCAGGGATCCATTTTTTTAATCCTTCTATGTTAAGCTCATTCTTTGAATTTACAAGAGACGTATCTACCCTTATAGTTTCAACTTTATTGTTTTCTAAAAGGTTTTTAGAAACATATTCTTGAGTCCCAACTTTTCTGTAAATTAAAGCAGAAGAACCTAGAATCATTCCTTGATTAATAAGTTTTTTTGAATACTCCTCAACTGGAACCAATTTATGATCGAACAAAAACTTTTGCCAAAATCTAGAATATAGTAAGTGGCCAGTGGCATGTTCACTCCCTCCAATATATAAATCAACTTCTTTCCAATAATTCAATTCTTTACTTCCAACAAATTCTTCACTATTATTAGGATCCATATATCTATTAAAATACCAAGAGCTTCCAGCCCATCCAGGCATAGTATTTAGCTCCAAAGGGAAAATCTCAATATTATCTATCAAATTCTTATTTACAACCTTCCTATTAATAGTGTCCCAAGCCCAAAATTTTGCGTTTCCAAGAGGAGGCGATCCATCTTTTGTTGGTAAATAATTTTTTACCTTTGGAAGTAACAATGGTAAATCCTCTATATTTAATGGAATTGGCATGCCATTTTTAAAATAAATTGGAATTGGTTCTCCCCAATATCTTTGTCTACTAAAAATCGCATCTCTAAGTTTATAGTTTATTGAGCTTTTACCTATATTATTTTTTTCTAATTCATTTATTACTTTTTTAATCGCTTCTGAATAATTCAGGCCATTTAAAAATTTGGAATTACTTAAAACAACGGAGCCTTTTTCAGTATAAGCTTTTTTAGAAACATCTATTTTGTTAAAAATATTTTCAATTTTAATATTAAATTTTTTAGCAAAATCAAAATCTCTCTGATCTCCACAAGGAACTGACATAACTGCTCCTGTACCATAATTTGCTAAAACATAATCACCAATCCATATTGGTATTTTCTTTTTATTAAATGGGTGTAAAGCATATGAGCCTGTAAAAACTCCAGTTATTGATTTTACATCAGACATTCTATCTTTCTCAGATCTAGAAGAAGACGATTTAATATATTTTAAAACTTGCTTCTTATATTTAGGTTTAGTTAAATTCTTAACCATTTTATGTTCAGGGGCTAAAGTCATAAAAGTTGCTCCAAAAATTGTATCAGGTCGAGTTGTAAAAACCTCTAAATTCTGATTACTTCCTTCTATTTCAAAATAGATTGAAGCGCCCAAAGATTTTCCTATCCAATTACGTTGTATCTCTTTTAAAGATTCTGACCAGTCTATTTTTTCTAGACCTTTTAATAGTCTCTCAGAATATGCTCCAATCCTAATACTCCATTGTTTCATATTCTTTTTAACAACTGAATACCCACCACGTTCAGAAACCCCATTAACAATTTCATCATTAGCTAATACAGTTCCTAGCTCTTCACACCAATTTACTTCTACATTAGAAATAAATGCTAATCTATATTCCTGTAAGATATTTTCTTTTTCATAATCTTTATATGAATTCCATTTAGATGAATCAAAAGATAATTTTTTATTTTTACAATAAGCATTAATATTTTCATTACCCTGTTTTTCAAATTTTTTAATAATTTTTATTATAGACTCCGCTTTATTTTTCTTTATATTATAATAAGAATTAAATAGTAAAATAAACATCCACTGAGTCCATTTATAATAATTGCTTTCTGAAGTCCTTATTTCTCTTGACCAATCGAATGAAAATCCCATTCTATCTAATTGTTTTCTATATCGATCAATATTCTCTTTGGTAGTTTTATTTGGATGTTGACCAGTTAAAATTGCATATTGTTCAGTAGGCAATCCAAATGAATCAAACCCTTGCGGATGAAGGACATTAAACCCTTTATGTCTTTTATACCTGGCAAAAATATCACTTGCTATGTACCCTAATGGATGTCCAACATGAAGTCCAGCACCCGAAGGATAAGGGAACATATCTAAGACATAATATTTGGGAAGTTTAGTGTTTTTTCTAACAACAAAAGTGTCATTATCCTTCCAAAATTTTTGCCACTTTATTTCAATTTCTTTAAAATTATATTCTCCCATGAACTAATCCGTATTATCCAGCTAAATTACATTTAATGAAGCAAAAGAAAAAGTTTATCACAACTAAGAATAACAATAGACAGGTATTTATTATTTTTATAAAAAATTAATAATAAAAAATGAGGTATAATTCTTCAGATGAATTTCAAAAAAGGAGACTTTTAACAACCTATGTATCAGTTGTAATCAGCATTTCTTTAGTGCTTTTTTTCGTAGGAATTCTCTCAATATTACTTATTAATTCAAATAAAGTGGCTAATCATTTTAAAGAGCAAATTGCATTAACAATTTTTTTTAATGATAATGCAAAACCAATTGAAATAAAACAACTAAAAAAAAGTATCATAATAAAAAAAGAAACTAAGCATATAGATTATATTTCAAAAAAAGATGCTGCTCTTAAACACTCTAAAGATATCGGAGAAGATTTCATGGATTTTCTTGGCTATAATCCATTACTTAATTCAATAAATGTATATTTTAATTCTGATTATGTGACTCCTCTATTTCTCGAAACTGTAAAAACTAATTTCGAACAAAAAAGTTTTATAAATGAAGTTTTTTATGATGAACCATTATTTGAACTTTTAAATGATAATATTAATAAAATTTCTAAATGGATGATTATATTAAGTGCTATATTTATAATTATAGCTGTTCTTCTAATTAATAGTTCTATTAGACTATCCATTTTTTCCAAAAAACTTATTATTAAAACCATGCAACTTGTTGGTGCTAAGAAAAGTTTTATTCGTAAACCATTTATCATAAAATATATACTACTTGGATTTTATGGTTCATTTATATCTATAAGTTTTTTACTATTTTTGATTTACAATTTAAACTTAAAATTTCCTGAACTTAAACTTTTAGAAAATCCAGAAGAATTTATTTTAATATCATTTTTCATTTTTATTTCATGTGTTATAATTACTGGGCTTAGTGCTTTTTTTGCAACTCAAAAATTATTAAATCTTAAGACTAATTCTATTCAATAAAAATGAATCAAAATAATAAAAAGTCTAAAAAAATTTTTTTTAAAAGAAAAAACTATTTAATACTATATGTTTCAATTTTTTTTATAATTCTTGGTTTTATTTTAATGATTGGAGGTGGAAGTCAAGACCCTTTTAAATTTAATCCTAAAATCTTTAATTTTCAAAGGATTCGTTTAGCTCCAACAATAGTACTGTTAGGTTTTTCTATTGCTGTATATTCAATTTTATATACAAATAACTCAAAAAATGACTGATTATTTGACGGCTTTTATTTTAGGACTGATTCAGGGTTTTACAGAATTTTTACCTATTTCTTCAAGTGGTCACCTTGAAATTGCTAAAACTCTACTTAAAGATGATTTTTTCCTAAAAGAAAGTATACTTCTTACTGTTGTTCTTCATGGGGCTACTGCAATAAGTACAATTGTTGTTTTCCATAGAGAAATTTTTAAAATACTTAAAGATCTTTTAGTCTTTAAAAAAAATCAATCTACCTTGTTTAGCTGGTATATAATAATCTCAATGTTTCCAGCTACATTAATATCTGTTTTTTTTGAAAAAAACATAGAAAAATTATTTAATGGAAATCTTATTTTAGTTGGATTAATGCTTTTTGTTACTGCTATAATTTTAGTGTTTTCAAGTAAATCAATAAATTCTAATAAATATTTAAATACGAAAAATGCTTTCATTATAGGTCTAGCTCAAGCAATAGCTATTTTACCAGGGATTTCAAGAAGCGGTTCTACAATTGCTATGTCACTAATTTTAGGTATTAATAAAACTGAAGCTGCAAAATTCTCTTTTTTAATGGTAGTCCCTTTAATTCTCGGAGGAATGATTAAAAATTTATCAGAAATAAACACGATTTATACTTATGATTTAAATTTTTTAATTATTGGTTTTTTTACTGCTTTTCTTTCTGGTCTAATTGCTTGTAAATGGATGATTAAAATAGTTGAAAAATCTAAACTATGGCACTTTAGTATTTACTGTTTAATAATAGGATCTTTTTCTATTTATATTGGAATTTCATGAAAAAAAACAAACTAAGAAAAGAATTCCTGGAAGGAAAAATTATTTTAATAAATAAACCTTTAAATTGGACATCATTTCAAGTTGTGAATAAAATACGTTGGTTAATCAAAACAAAGTTAGAAATTAATAAAATAAAAGTTGGTCATGCTGGAACGCTTGATCCATTGGCTGAAGGATTATTAATAATTTGTACTGGAAGATTAACGAAGTCCATTAATAAATTTCAAAATGAAGATAAATCGTATGATGGAATTATAACTTTAGGATCGACAACCCCATCATATGATCTTGAAACTTCATTTAATGAAAAATTTAATTATAAACACATAAATGAAAAACTTATTTTTTTAACAAAAGAAAAATTTTTAGGAAAAATTAAACAATATCCACCTGTTTTTTCAGCTATAAAAAAAAATGGAATTCGATTATATAATTATGCTAGAGAAAACAAAAAAATTAATATCTCAGCTAGAACGATTGAAATTAAAAATTTTGAACTATTAAAAATTAAATTACCTGATATTAAATTCAGTATAACTTGTAGTAAAGGAACCTACATTAGATCAATTGCTCATGACTTTGGAAAAAAACTAAAATCAGGATCACATTTAAGTAAACTATGCAGAACTAAAATTGGATCATATAGTCTTAAAGACGCTCAAAATATTGAGGATTTTGAAAAATCTTTTAAATAAAATTCTCAATAATAATAATCTTCACGTGTCATGATATTTTTTATATTTGCTTTAGTTATTAACAATGAAATATAAACGAATTTTATTAAAACTTAGTGGAGAAGCTTTAATGGGTGATAATTCTTATGGAATTGATCCGAAAAAATTAAACGAATTCGCCCAGGAAATTAAAGCAATTTTTTCTGCTGGTGTTGAAATAGCAATTGTAATAGGAGGAGGTAATATCTTTCGTGGAATTTCTCTTAATAGAGAAGGTTTAGATAGAGTTCAAGGAGATTATATGGGAATGCTTGCTACCATAATCAATGGTTTAGCTCTTCAAAGTACTCTAGAAAATATAGGAATTCCAACTAGGCTTCAAACTGCACTTAAAATTGAAGCAGTTGCTGAACCTTATATAAAAAGAAAAGCTGTGAGGCATCTAGAAAAAGGAAGAGTTGTTATTTTTAGTGCAGGAACTGGAAATCCATTCTTTACAACTGATTCAGCAGCAGTTTTAAGAGCTGTAGAAATAAATGCTAATGTTATAATTAAAGGAACGAGAGTAGATGGAATATATAATGAAGATCCAGAAAAAAATAAAGAAGCTGTAAAATTTGAAAGCTTATCTTTCAATGAAGTTATAAAAAAGGGATTGAAGGTTATGGATACAACAGCATTCACTTTAAGTAAAGAAAACAAACTTCCAATTATTGTTTTTGATATTAACATTAAAGGTAACTTAATTAAAATTATTAACGGAGAAAAAATAGGCACTAAGGTTTACTTATAATTTTTTAATATATGCTCAATTTTATTATATAAAGAAATTAAGGGTTTAAATTAGATTACAAAAATGAAATTTATGTTAAAAAATTGTGATTACATTTGATATTTAGTTATTGTTGTTACATTTATTTCTATTGTTATTATTGCAAATAATCCTTAAAAAAAATATCATGAGTGAAGAAATAGAACTTTTAAAGATTTCAACTAAAGAAAGTATGCAACTTGCAATTACTCATTTAGAAAAAGAATTTTTAAATATTAGAGCCGGAAAAGCAAATCCAGTAATGTTAAATACTATCTCAATCGATTATTATGGTCAAGAGACTCCATTAAGCCAAGTTGCAAACATAAATACACCTGATGCCAGAACAATTTCTATTCAGCCATGGGAAAAATCATTTCTTCAAGAAATTGAAAAAGCTATAATGAATGCTAATATTGGATTTAATCCTATGAATAATGGGGAATCAATTATTATTAATATTCCTCCTCTAACAGAAGAGAGAAGAAAAGAATTAGCCAAAATAGCTAAAAATGAAACTGAAAACGCTAAAGTAAGTATTAGAAATTCAAGAAAAAATGCTAATAATGAAGTCAAAAAGTCATCACTGTCAGATGATGAACAAAATAATTTCATAATTGATATCCAAAATATAACAGATAATTTTATTAAAAAAGCTGAAGAAATTTATTCTGCCAAAGAAAAGGAGATATTAACTGTTTAATTCTTTAGAAGATTTTGAAAAAATTACCTAAAAAAGATAAAGCTTCTTCAAAATTTTGGGAGATTGTTTCTAGATTAATTTTAAAAAATCGTATTCCGATTTTAATTTTTCTTATAGCCATTACGTCATTTTGGATAACTCAATTCAAATACATGAAATTTACTTTTACTGAGGCCAATCTACTCCCGGATTCTCATATAGAAAATATTTTATACAACGATTTTTTAGAGTTTTTCGGAGATGAAGGTAATTTAATAGTACTTGGAGTAAAGGATACCTCTATTTTTAATACGAAACAATTAAAAAAATGGAATAAATTAAATCTGAAAATTGAATCTTATAAAGAAATTGATATGGTTTTATCAATCTCGAATTTAAAAACCCTAAAAAAAAATACGAACTCAGAAAAATTTGAATTAGCCCCTCTTCCTCTTATTAATAATTATAATAAAAAAGATTTTTCTTTTAACAAAGATGAATTATTTGAAAATCTTCCTTTTTATGAGAATTTGATTTACAATAAAAAATCTAATGCTATTAGATCGGCCATTTTTATGAAAAGCGAAATTGTAAATACCAGTGCCAGGAAAGATTTCATTTTTAAAATTTTAATCCCTTTAATAAAAGATTTTGAAAAACAAACAGGTATAAATGTTAGGTGTTCAGGAATGCCCTATATTAGATCATTAAATGCACAAAATATAATAGATGAAATGAGCCTTTTTGTAATGGCTGCATTAACTTTAACATCTTTAATTTTTTTTCTTTTTTTTAGGTCTATAAAAACTACAATTATATCTATGGTCGTAGTTTTAATTGGAGTATTATGGTCATTAGGAACACTAGGATTATTTGAATATGAAATAACAGTTTTAACTGCAATTATTCCCCCGTTAATAATAGTTATTGGAGTTCCCAATTGTATATATTTAATAAATAAATACCAACAAGAGATTTCTAAACATGGAGATAAAATTAAAGCTCTTAAAAAAGTAATAGTAAAAATTGGTAATGCTACTTTTATGACTAATTTAACTACTGCTTCTGGTTTCGCTACATTTATTCTAACAAATAGTAAATTATTAAAAGAATTTGGGATAATTGCTTCTATAAACATTCTAGGAATATTTATAATATCATTATTAATAATTCCCATTTTCTTTAGTTACATGCCACCCCCCAAGAAAAAACACTTAAAACATCTTGAAAATAAAAATCTAAATAATATAATACTTTGGATTGAAAACAAAATAAAATATAAAAAAAAGCACATTTACTTAATTTCATTAATTACTCTCTTCATAGGTTTTACAGGAGTTTATCAAATAAAAATCTCAGGAAATATATTAGAAGATCTACCTAAGAATAAGGAGTTCTACAACGATATTCTTTTTTTTAATGATCAATTCAATGGAGTCTTACCAATGGAAATATTTATAAATACTAAAAAAAGAAATGGAGCAATTAATCTCTCTACTATAAATAAAATTGAAAAATTAGAACAATTCTTAAATGATATTCCTGAGCTTTCTCCATTAATTTCTATTTCAAATTTATATAAATTTTCTAAGCAAGCATTCTATAATGGAAATCCTAATTATTACAAACTGCCATCAAGACAAGAAAATATTTTCATTTCAAAATATTTAAAAAATTCATCAAATAATTCAAATATTTTAAATAATTATATTGACGAATCAAAACAATATTTAAGATTAACTACCTACATGAAAGAAATGAGCACAGAAAGAATGGAAGAAATCGAAGCAAAATTAAATTCAAAGCTTCTCCAATTATTCCCTAAAGAAAAGTATGATTTTAAAATAACAGGAAAAGCAATTCTTTTCTTAAAAGGCACCAAATTCTTAATTAAGAATTTAATCCTATCACTTTCATTAGCTATACTTTTGATAGCACTTTTCATGTCTTACCTTTTTAGATCATTTAAAATGATATTGATATCCTTATTACCCAATCTACTTCCCCTTATAGTTACAGCTGCAATAATGGGCTTTATAGGAATTACATTAAAACCATCTACTATACTTGTTTTTAGTATTGCTTTTGGAATCTCTGTAGACAATACAATTCATTTTTTAGCAAAATACAGACAAGAATTAATTGAAAACAATTTGAAGACAAAAAAATCCGTTTATAAAGCACTAAGAGAAATAGGTTCTAGTATGTTATACACTTCTGTTGTATTATTCTTTGGATTTTCAGTTTTTATGATTTCTGATTTTGGAGGCACTAAGGCATTAGGAGGATTAGTGTCAATAACTCTTTTCTTTGCAATGTTATCAAATTTACTAATTCTACCTACCTTAATAATTTCTTTAGAAAATCTTTCAATTAAAAAAAATCATGAATGATAATAACTCTATTACTGTTCAGGTTTAAGGTATTTGTTCCGCGTTTGTAATAAAATACTTTCACTTACATCTTTTAAAGCTCTTTCAGCCATACCAATTGCATGATGATTTCCATTTTTTTTTGCTAAGTTTAAACTTTTTTTTGCGGCTTTTAAAGCAGTTTTTTTATCTCCATATCTATTATATATTTGTGCTTTATAGGCAAAAACCCAATATGGAAAATCACCTTTTCTCATTGATAAGCTCTTATCAAACCACTCCTTACTTTTGTTTATATCTAATCCATTATGGTAATAATATAAAGCTGAATTATGATAATCCCATGTGGTAGCATTTTCAGTATGCAAAATCTCCTTAATATTATTAATCACCTGTTTGCTAGTAAATACTTCAAAAGGGAATACAGCTAATTTATTAGCCCAACTAAAAGATAATGTAGCTGAATTAGATTTAATATTGTCAAAAGAAATTTGAAAAGATTCCACTGAAAAAGGCAAATCATAACTTTGACCTATTACATCAAGAATCACTTTATTTTTATCCCATGGAATTGGCATTCCATTATTTTCAATCTCATTATATAAAATTAATCTCCATCCAACTTCATAAGGAATTGTATAAATAGAATATTTACCTTTTTTTACAATTTTTTCATAAAAACTTACATCTTTACTGAAACTAATTGTTGTGTTTTTATTAGCACCCGTTCTCCAAATTTTGTTATAAGGAACAACTTCTCCAAAGATTGTTCTTGATTTAACTGCAGGTCTTGAGTATTCAATCTCAATATCCGTTAAACCAACTCTTTGGTATACTTTTGAAATTGGACTTAATGAGGGAGTAATTACTTGAGAGTAACTAGTTGAAGTAATTGTAAGCAAAAATAAAAATATGTGTTTTTTCATTATTTTGAAATTTAATATTATTATATAAAAATATTTAAAAAAATATAAATAATAAATTTCATTATAAAATCTAAAATATATCTTTTGAATATATAAACTATATTTACTATAAATTGAGAAAAATGGTTAAGATCAGTGAAATATTAAAAATATCCCCAAAAAAACAAAATATTGTAACGAAAGGTTGGATAAAAACTTTTAGAGGTAATAGATTTATTTCAATAAACGATGGTTCTACAATAAATAATTTACAATGTGTTATTGATTTTAACTCTCAAAATCAGGAATTATTAAAAAAACTTACTACTGGAACATCTATTAAAATTGAAGGAGTTCTTGTTAAAAGTATTGGAAAAGGCCAATCAATAGAAGTTATGGTGAAAAAATTATTTATATATGGAGAATCTGATCCTGAAAATTTTCCAATTCAACCCAAAAAACATAGTTTAGAATTCTTAAGAGAGAAAGCTCATTTAAGAATAAGAACATCAACTTTTAGTTCGATTATGAGAATACGTTCTTCGCTTTCATTTGCCATACATAAATTTTTTAATGATAAAGGATTTTTTCATGTTCACACTCCAATTATTACTGGAATTGATGCCGAAGGTGCAGGTGAAATGTTTAGAGTGAGTGCCCTAGAATTTAATAAATCTAATTTTAACAAAAAAGGGGAATTAAAATCATCAAATGATTTTTTTGGGAAAGAAACTCACTTAACTGTTTCTGGTCAACTTGAAGCTGAAACTTTAGCAATGGGTCTTGGAAATGTATATACCTTTGGACCAACTTTTAGAGCTGAAAATTCTAATACTTCTAGACATTTAGCTGAATTTTGGATGATTGAACCAGAAATGGCTTTCTGTGATTTAAATGGAAATATGGACCTTTCTGAAGAATTTATCAAATATATTTTGAAGTACATTTTATTAAATTGTATTGAAGATTTAAATTTTTTGAATCAAAGATTTTTAAATGAAGAAAAATCTAAGCCAAAAAATGAAAGATCGGAAATGAATTTAATTGAAAAAATAAATTTTGTAATAAAAAATAAATTTATTAGAATAAACTATGATGAAGCAATAAAAATACTTAAAAGCTCTAAACCAAATAAAAAGAAAAAATTTAAGTTTATAATCTCAGAATGGGGGACAGATTTACAAAGTGAACATGAAAGATATCTTGTTGAAAAGCATTTTAAAAGTCCCGTAATTATTTATGATTACCCATCCAAAATTAAAGCTTTTTATATGCGACAAAATGATGATGAAAAAACTGTTAGGGCAATGGATGTACTTTTTCCTGGAATCGGTGAAATCGCTGGAGGATCACAAAGGGAGGAAAGATTAGAGAAACTTCAAAAGAGAATGAAAGAAATGAAAATTGATTCGGATGAATTATGGTGGTATCTTGATTTAAGACGCTTTGGCACTGTTCCTCACAGTGGATTCGGGCTTGGATTTGAAAGATTAATTCTTTTTGCAACAGGTATGAATAATATTAGAGATGTTATTCCCTATCCAAGAACTCCTCAAAATGCATCTTTTTAAAAATTGTTAATTTTGTTTAAAATTCAGATAGTCAAATTTAATGCTTAATCAAAAATTACAATTAAAGCTTTCACAAAAGCTATCACCTCAACAAATTCAATTGATGAAGCTAATTCAGCTTTCAACTCTTGATTTTGAACAAAAAATTATAAATGAACTTGAGGATAATCCTGCTTTAGAAAAGGGCAAAGATTTTGAAGAAAACAAAAATGAGTTAGAAGTAACTAATGAAAATGAATCAATTGATATAGAGGATGTTAACATAGACGCATATCTTAGTGATGATGAAATACCTTCGTATAAACTTAATTCTAACAACTATGGATATGAAGATGACGAGAAAAAAATTCCTATATCAGGTGGAATAGGATTTCATCAAATATTAAAAAATCAAATTGGTTCTTTAATATTAAATAAAGAGGAAACCCTAATAGCAGAATTTTTAATTGGAAGTATTGATGATAGCGGTTATATAAGAAGAACTAATCAAGAAATTATAGATGATCTTGCATTTACTCAAAATATATTTGTTGATTCTAAAAAAATTTCGGTTATTCTTGAAAAAGTACAATCACTTGATCCTCCTGGAGTTGGAGCAAGATCTTTAGAGGAATGTTTATCTATTCAATTGTCTAGAAGAAAAAAAACATTATCCCAAAAAATAGCATCTAAAATTATTAATGAGGCTTTTGAATTATTTTCTAAAAAACACTTTAATAAATTAAAAGAAAAATTTGAAATCGATGAAGAATTATTAAAAAAAGGACTTAAAGAAATTGAAAAACTTAATCCTAAACCTGGTGGGGCGCTATCTGGAATTTTTCAAAACACTCACATAGTTCCTGATTTTATTCTTAAAATAGAAAATGATTTTTTAAATGTTGAGCTAAATTCTAGGAATTCACCAGAACTACATATTTCTAATTCTTATATTGAAATGATGAAAGGATATAAAGAAGCACCTGTAAAAAAGAAATCACAAAAAGAAGCTATTCAATTCATAAAACAAAAATTAGATTCTGCTCAATGGTTTATTGATGCTATTAAACAAAGAAAAAACACCTTACTTAAAACTATTAATGCGATTGTTAGTTATCAAAATGATTATCTTTTAACTGGAGATGAAAAACAAATTAAGCCAATGATTCTAAAAGATATTGCCGATAAAATTGACATGGATATTTCAACTATTTCAAGAGTAGCCAATAGTAAATATATAGAGACGCCCTACGGCACTAAACTGCTTAAAAGTTTTTTCTCTGAATCTATCAAAAATTCTGATGGTGAAGAAGTATCAACATTAGAAATCAAAAAAATACTTAAAACATTAATTGAAGATGAAAATAAAAAATCACCATTAACTGATATAATTTTATCAGAAAGATTAAAATCAAAAAGATACAATGTAGCTAGAAGAACAGTTTCTAAATATAGAGAGCAACTAGGATTCCCAGTTGCTAGACTAAGAAAAGAATTATAATATATAGAAAATAAATCCTATTTTAATTGGTCTTAAATTAAGAGGTATCTCTAAACCATAATCATAATTAGATTCTAAAATGTTCGTAACTCCATATTCTAAATATACATTCCAGGTATTATATCCCAGAGATAAAGTTATGGATTGCGAGAATGGAGAAATATTTCTTAAAATAATTTTTTCCTCATAATAGGACTTGGCTTTATTAAAAAATTTATATCCAAATTTATATCCAAGATAAATTCTCCAAAAAGAATAATTAGAAAAAGATGAAGTTCTCCACCTAAATTCAATTGGGAATTCTAAAACATTTGAAATTAATTTATTTTTTGTTTCTAAAAATGTTCCATAATTAATATTAACTTTTTCAGATCCATATTCATCTTTATAAAAATTTAAATTTGATATTTGATTATTATAAGCATATCCCAATCCAAAAGCTATAGCTAAATTGCCTTTTTTATTAAGTGAAATATCATTAATAAATCCCAAATAAAAACTCCTTGAAAACCCATTTTGTTTTAATCCATTAATTTCTTGATTAAGAAGTATATAGGAAGTGCCAATATAAATTTGGTCTTCTTTATACCTGTTTGTTTTTACAAGAGAATCCTGACCTAAACAAAAATTATAGGTGAAAAAAAATATTAAAAAAAAATATTTCATCATTTTAAATCAAAAAATAAAAAAAGATGTCAATCAGACATCAAAAATTTATTATATAATATAATTAAATTGTTCAGAACAATTAATCCAAATTCTGTGTATATTGACCTATTCGAGTAGTATAATTAATTTTTAAAGCATTAACCTTTCTTAATTCCTGTTTAATATCACTAATTAAACCCATATTAGTTTCACCGTCAACTTTAAGCGCAGTAGTTAAAACATTTTGTAACTCTTGCCTTTTAGAAGCTCTTTCAGCTAAAACAAACGCACCAACTTCAGATACTGAGGCAAATTTATCATTTAATTGAATCCTGGCCTGAGAACCATATTTGTCTTTATATCTACTTGAAGGCTTCCCTGCATAAATGTACATTACCCTGTCTTTTTTATCCAATTTTTGAATTTGATCTGCTGCAGGAAGATTATTTGTAATCATTAAAGTACTATCTCTCATGACTGTAGCCACCATAAAAAAGAATAAAAGCATAAAGACAATATCAGGAAGTGAAGCAGTATTTACTGGAGGTAATTCACTAGATTTTTTCTTTTTAAATTTTGACATAATTATTAATTTGTTTTACTAGGTTCAGCCTCAGAAAGCTTTTGAGGATACATTTCTTTAACTTGATCTAATTTAGGTTTCAAAGAAAGTTTATCAGAAGGACTTGTTCTTGGATCAGAATACCTCCTATTAGCTTCAACAAAGTTCATTCCAAGAGTTGGATTTAAAATTAAAAATTCGCGATTTCTTAAATCATTATAGGCTGCAACTAATTCATTTTGAACAGAGATATAGGCTTTATACGAAGTCTCTCTATCATTTTTAAGTGAAATAATCGCCTTTATCGGATTATCGGAAGATGCAGGACTTTTATTTCCCTTACAGTAGTTGCATGCATCTTCACCATCACCTCCCCCATTGTCAAGAAAATCAATAGCAGCTTGTCTAATTTTACTAATATCCATTGGTTTTTCTTCAACTAATAAATTATCATATTTATTTACAACAACAGTAAAAATATTTCTCTCCTTAATAATTGGCGGATCAATCAATTCATCCATAGGTGGTAATTTCCTATTAATACCAGAATCAGTTTCTATAGTAGTGGTCACAAGAAAAAATATTAATAAAAGGAAAGCAATATCAGCCATTGATCCAGCATTAACTTCTGGTGAAGAACGTCTTGCCATAATATTTATTTAATTAATCTTTTAACACCAGAAAGAATCATGGATAATATAGCAATAAAGGCTAATAAGTAACCCGATCTAATTCCTGTCTCTACAAGCCTAGATTGAAAAGCTGATAAAACCTGATTATCTTTAAGTGGTGTCTCAACTCCTGACGACATTGCATATGAAATTCCTACAACTATAATTAAAGCCATAATCGAAATGGAAGCCTTTTTTAACTTTTGCATATCAGATAAAAGACCTAGTAAAGAAAATAGTAAAGTTACAATAACAGCTATTAGAATAATAGCAACTGCTAAATTAACTATAGGAGAAATAGTAGAAAAATCTCCCATAGAAGCAGCCATCTTAATTTCACTATCAGATTTACCTAGAACAAGAAATAAAAAAACTATCCCTAAAATTCCTAAAAGTGCTGATATAATCCTTGTAATTTTTTCAATATTCATATGAATTAAATTAAAAGTTAGACTACTTTTTACGAGAAACTAAAATATCTATTAACGTAATAGAAGAATCTTCCATATCATTAACTATACTATCTATTTTAGCAACAATATAATTATAAAAAACTTGCAAAATTATTGCAACAATTAAACCAAATACAGTAGTTAAAAGTGCAACCTTAATTCCACCTGCAACTAATGAAGGTTGCATGTCTCCAGCTGCTTCAATTTTATCAAAAGCTTGAATCATTCCTATTACAGTTCCCATAAACCCTAACATAGGAGCCAAAGCAATAAAAAGAGAAATCCAAGAAACATTTTTTTCTAATTGACCCATTTGAACACCCCCATAGGCAATTACTGCCTTTTCAGCACTCTCAACTCCTTCATTTGCTCTATCTAAACCTTGATAGAAAATTGAGGCAACAGGCCCTTTAGTGTTTCTACATAATTCTTTAGCTTTATCAACACCACCACTTGAAAGAGCAGATTCAACTCCTTCAATTAATTTTTTTGAATTGGTACTTGCTAGATTAAGATATATTATTCTTTCTATTGAAATTGCTAATCCAAGAATTAAACATAACATCACTATACCCATAAACCCAGGGCCTCCTTCAATAAAACGTTTTTTTATCTCTTGAGTAAACGATGCAGATTCTTGAACAGGTTCTTCTACCGGTTCTTGCATTAATTCCTGAACTGATTCTTCTTCTGATTCATCTTGGTCTTGAGAAACTGAAGTGACAGGATTTACAACTATCAAAATTGAAGCTAACGTGTTTGCATTAACAGAAAAAGTTAATGCAAATAGTGCCATAAATGAGGCTATAATAAATTTTTTCATTGATTATTTTTTTTTTACGAGCTTAAATATAAAAAAAAATACTAAAACTGAGATGTAATTTGAAATTCATATAAAATTTAATACTGAATTTTTAACAAAAAACGTAAATTTCTTAAGTTTTAACAAACTTTAATAATTATATAGTTTCAAAAACTAATTTATTATATTTAAAATGAATATAAAATCCCGAATCAATCTTGCAAAAAACCAACTCACAAAATTTAATTAGAAAAAATTTAATAGTTGCTGAAAAAAAAGCTTCTAAATTATTTGATGAAATTGAATCAAAAGGTCTTATTTCTTCAGGAAAATTTGAAGAGGATTTGAATTTGGAAATCTATAATTTAGCATATGAACTTTACGGAATAAAAAAATACTGGCATAAAAGAATAGTTAGAGCTGGGAAAAACACTTTAATGCCTTATAAGGAATCACCAGAAAATATTTTAATTAAAAAAGATGACATATTATTTATAGATTTTGGTCCAATATTTGAAGAATGGGAGGCTGATTTTGGAAGAACTTATGTTCTAGGAAATGATTTGAATAAAATCAAATTAAAAAATGATATTGAGTCAGCATGGAAAGAATGTAGAGATTATTATAAATTACAAGACAAGATAACTGGCAAAGAACTATTTAATTATGCCGTTTCTTTAGCTGAAAAATATGGTTGGGAATTTGGCGGTGAAATAGCAGGGCACATAATTGGTCATTTTCCTCATGAAAGACTTGAAAAAGAAGATAAAACAAATTATATACACCCAAAAAATAACGAAAATATGTTAAAAAGAAACTCCAATGGTATTATTAGGGAATGGATACTTGAAATTCACTTTGTTAATAAAAAAATGGAAATAGGGGGATTCTTTGAACAATTACTAACCTAAAACTAATACATCATGAAAAATTTATTTAATTATTTGTTTATTTTTTCTATTTATTTTTCCTACTCACAATCTTTTGACAATCAAATAAATAAATTAATTGATAAAAATTATAATCAAACAATAGATTTAAGACATTGGTTTCATCAAAACGCTGAATTAAGTAATCGCGAATTTAAAACTTCTAAAAAAATAGCTTCTGAATTAAAAAAAATTGGTTTTAAACCTAAAGAAGGAATTGCCAAAACAGGAGTAATTGCAATCTTAAATGAAGGTAAACCTGGTCCAGTAGTCGCTCTTAGAGCTGATATTGATGGGCTGCCTGTAAAAGAACGAGTAGATATACCATGGGCTTCTAAAATGTATGGCAAATACAATGGAGAAAAAGTTCCTGTCATGCATGCATGTGGTCATGATACACACATATCAATTTTATTAGCAACAGCAAAAATTTTATTTAAGTTAAAAGATAAAATTCCTGGTCAAGTTAAATTTATTTTTCAACCTGCTGAAGAAGGCGCCCCTAAAGGGGAAGAAGGCGGTGCAAAATTAATGATTAAAGAGGGTGTGTTAAATAACCCTAAAGTTGATGTGATTTTTGGATTACATGTTAGTTCTCAATCAAACGTAGGACAAGTCGCTTTAAAACCAAAGGAAATTATGGCTGCGGTTAATGAATTTAGAATAGATCTTACTGGGGTCCAAACCCATGGATCTAGTCCATGGACTGGTATAGATCCCATAGTAACTGCGTCTCAAATAATTAACTCAATTCAAACTATTGTAAGCAGGAGTCTTCCTTTAACTGAAGCTGCTGCTGTTATTACAATAGGAAGTATACATTCAGGTGTTAGAAGTAATATAATTCCAGAAAAATTATATATGTTAGGAACGATTAGAACTCTTAATAAAGAAATGAAAAAAACATTAATCGATAGATTAGAAAAAATTGTTTATAAAGTTTCTGAAGCTAACAATGTTAAAGCTAAAATATCCTATATGGTAAATTACCCTGCAACATTCAACGATCCACCCTTATATAACAAAATGCTCCCCACCTTAAAAAGAATTAATGGGAATGATAATGTAAATGAAATGAAAGCTATAACTGGAGCAGAGGATTTCTCTTTTTTTCAAGAAAAAATTCCAGGATTATATTTTTTTATTGGTGGAACGAAAAAAGGGGATGATCCATTAAAAGCGGCCCCTCATCATACGCCTGATTTTTTTGTTGAAGATTCATCAATGAAAACTGGAATAAAATCTATGACTTTATTAACTCTAGATTATTTTGAAAAATAATAAATTATTATACCTTTATTAATATAATAAATATATAAAATATGCGACTTATTTTTTTATTCATTTCTCTTAGCTTTTGCTTTTCATTGTATTCTCAAAAACAAATTGATCTTGAAAAAAGTAATATAAAATGGTATGGAAAAAAGATTTCAGGTGGCGGACACTATGGAACTATAAAATTTATTGCTGGGGCTCTTAACTTTGAAGGTTCAAAAATTATAGAAGGAGAATTTATTGCAGACCTAAACACTATAAATGTAGAAGACATATCTGGTAATGGAAAAAATCGTTTGGAAAATCATTTGAAATCTGAAGATTTTTTTTCTGTTAGCAAATATAGTACTGCTAATTTAATAATTTCTGAATCAGCTATTTTAGAATCCGGTTCTTATAATGTTATAGGAAATTTAACAATCCGGGGCATAACACATGGGGTAAAATTTAAAATTGAACCTTTAAATAAAAATTCATATACTGCTAAATTAACTTTTAATAGAGCAAAATATGATGTAAAGCATAGATCAGGTAGTTTTTTTAAAAACTTAGGAGATAAATTAATTTTAGATGATATTGACTTAGAAGTTAAAATAATTTTAAACTAATTATTTTATCAATTTTATACTTCTACCCCCCCTCCCCTGAGAGTCAAAAGAACGAATAACTATTAAAGAATCTTTAAAAACTTGAACGGGAGTTTCATATTTCCTAGATTTATTATTAGGAATACTTCCATCAGTTGAATATCTTATAGTAAGACCTGGGAATTGAGAACGAAGTTTAAGGAAATTATTTT
>CABXRK010000016.1 GCA_902514625.1 uncultured Bacteroidota bacterium | reverse complement strand
TTTAAATTTCTTAAATAAGAAAAACAAAAAATTTATTAATCAAAATCTTCATGACTTATGTGCCTCTATTCAAAATACATTAATAAAAATCATTATAGAAAAAGTTAAACTTTCAATTAATGACACAAAAAATAACACAATTGCAATCGGTGGTGGAGTATCCGCTAACTCTTCATTAAGAGATGAATTGAAAAAATTATCAAAAAAACATAAATGGAATGTTTTTTTTCCAAAACTTGAATACACAACTGACAATGCTGCAATGATTGGCATTGTTGGTTTTCTTAAATATAAAAATGAGAAATTCAGCTCAATTAATAGTAAGTGTGAACCAAAATTAAAAATTTAAGATGGAATTATTCTATAACCAAGAAATTGATACAAATAAAAAAGAATTTGAATTTAATAAACATGAAAGTATACATATTTCAAAAGTATTAAGAAAAAAAAAAGGCGACATAGTTCAAGTCACAAATGGCTCTGGATTATCTATTAAAGTTAAATTAATTGAATTCAATAATAAATATGTTAAAGGACAAATTATAACCATTAAAAAACATTCTTTAAATACTAACCTTCCTCATATCGCCATCTCGCCAATAAAGAGTATCTCCAGGTTTGAATGGTTTCTAGAAAAAGCAACTGAAATAGGTGTAAAAAGAATTACTCCAATAATCTGTAAAAATACAATTAAAAAAAAAATAAATTTAATTCGTTTCAAAAAAATAATTCAAAGTGCCTTAAAACAATCAAATCAATTTCATATTCCTAAAATTGATCCTCCCATAAAATATGATGACTTTATTAATTGTAAATCAAATGGTTTCATTACACATTGTTCTATTGGCTCAAGAACCTCAATTAAAAAAATTGATGTGGGAAAAAATCCCTTATTTTTAATTGGTCCTGAGGGAGATTTTTCATTGTCAGAAATAGAATTAGCAAAAAAACAAAACTTTACCCCAATTTCACTTGGAGATCAAAGATTTAGAACTGAAACCGCTGCTATATATGTATGTTTTCAATGTTTAAAATAAATGTCTTATTATAAAGTGAATAAAAAATCTATATATTTATATGATGAATGAAAAAATAATTTCTAAAGGAATCCTTCAAGCTTTATCTTGGTTAGGATTGTTTTTAATTCTTTGTTATTTTTTATTTTCCATCAGTTCTATTCTTTTATATATTTCAATTGCTGCTGTTTTTTCATTAATTGGAAGGCCACTAGTTATATTTTTTAATCAAAAGTTAAAATTAAAAAATATTATTTCTGTAATTGTCACAATGATTCTTTTATTAAGTTTTATTTTAGGAATTATAGGTCTTTTTGTCCCAATAATTTCGATTCAAAGTGAAAATTTATCGCTTTTAAATATTGATCAATTAGAAGATACATTTAAGAAATTATTTAATGAAATAACGACTTACTTTTCAAAAGATCAAGAAAGTTTGAAAAATTGGGTTTTTAATCAAGATTGGTATAATAATTTAAATTTAAGTGCTTTACCTGATTTTTTAAATCAATTAATAAATTGGTTAAGCAGTTTAACTGTTGGTTTTTTTTCAGTTTTTTTTATTACATTTTTCTTTCTTAAAGAAAACGATTTAGTTGAGCGAATAGTTTTATTTTTTTTGAATTCTAAACAAAAAGATAAAATCAGCAATTCTTTTAAAAAAATAAAAAATTTACTTTCTAGATATTTCATAGGATTACTATTACAAATAACTATTTTGCTGATTATTTATACATCTGTATTATTCTTTTTTGGAATAAAAAATGCATTTATAATTGCTTTTTTATGTTCAATTTTAAATCTAATACCATATATTGGCCCCCTTATAGGTGGTTTCTTATTAATCTTTTTAACAATGACTTCTAATTTAGATCAAAGTTTTAGTGAAGTAATTTTACCTAAAACCACCTACGTATTTATAGGGTTTATTTTTGGACAATTAATCGATAACTTTTTTAGTCAACCTTTTATTTTTTCGAAAAGTGTTAAATCTCACCCTTTGGAAATCTTTATCATAATATTAATATTTGGAAGTCTTTTGGGTATAATTGGTCTCGTTATTGCGATACCAGCATATACTTCGATAAAAGTGATTTTTAAAGAGTTTTATTCTAATGAAGAATTAAATTAATAAAATCTATTTATAGATTTTCAATAGTTCGTTTTGTTTTAAAATTGAATTATGAAATTCTTTTTTAAGATTTTCAATTAAGGTATTTGTTTTTAAAACATCGTTAATTGATGTTACTCCTTGCCCAGCAGACCAAATTGTTTTCCAAGCTTTTGCTTCTTCCTCTGATTGACTCAGTTCTTTACCAAAATCTATTTTTTTTGTTTGGGACCATATATCTTCAGTAATACCCATTGCTTCTAGACTAGGTCTTAAAAAATTTGCATTTACGCCAGAAACAGCTGCAGTATATACAATATCACTAGCAGAGCTGTCAATAATCATTTGTTTATATTTATCATCAGCCATGCTTTCTTCAACATTAATAAATCTCGTCCCCATATATGCTAGGTCAGCTCCCATCTGCATAGCACTTGCCACATCATTTCCATTACTAATACATCCAGATAATAAAATGGTTTTATTAAAAAATTTTTTAACCTCGCTAATTAATGACATGGGATTTGTCGATCCAGCATGTCCGCCTGCACCAGCAGAAACTAAAATTAAACCATCCACACCAGCCTCGGAAGCTTTTTCAGCATGTCTTTTCTTAATTATATCATGAAAAACTAATCCTCCATAACTATGAACTGCATCCACTAATTGAGAAACAGCACCAAGAGAAGTAATAATAATGGGAACCTTATGTTTTACACAAATTTTTAAATCCTCTTGAACTCTCATGTTAGTAGGATGAACAATTAAATTCACTCCAAAAGGAGCAGGTTTAATTCCTGTTTCTGATTCATAAGAAGATAAACTCTCTTTTATTGTTACAACCCATTCTTCAAATCCTTCAGAGGTTTTTTGATTTAAAGCCGGAAAAGTACCTACAATACCATTTTTACAACACTCAATAACCAATTTAGGACCTGAAATTAAAAACATTGGTGCAGCTACTACAGGTAATTTTAAATCATTAATAAAGTTTGGTTTCATATTTTTATTTTTTTAAAATAGTCCATTGAAATTCGAATTTTGATACCTTATCCCCTTTTTCATCTGTTCCAATAGAACTCATGTTAATTACTCTTGGCTTTGAGGTTTCTATTACTTGATTAATTATTCGTTCAACTTCTTCTCCCTGGGAGCATTTAAACAAAATCCTACCTGTTGCCTTTTTAAAAAACTCTGATTTATTTTTAATAACAAGCATAGAAATTTTTTTGTTTGATTTAATAATTGAATTAATAATTAAAGAACCTGTCGACAATTCAGCAGCCATTCCCTGAACAGCCCAAAACATGGATCTAAATGGATTTTGATTTATCCATCTATATTTAACTGTAGTAATTGAAAACTTTTCATTAATTTCTTTAACTCTTACTCCTGTAATCCAAGCGGAAGGCAATTTAAATAGTGCAAACAAATTAAATTTAAAAACTGTCAATTATTTATTTTTTTTTGCTAATCTACAAAAGTTTAAAAAAAAACAGATAATTATCTAATTGAATTAATTATTGAAAGAACATTAGATACATCTTTAGATAATTTTTTATAATTATTAGATTCAATAATTTCTCTGGATATTAGTTTTGATCCCATTCCAACACAAAAAACTCCAGAATTAAACCATTCTAGAAGATTTTTCTTGTCATTAGAAACTCCACCAGTAGGCATTATATAAGTCCATGGTTGGGGCCCTTTAATTGCTTTAACAAAATCTGGTCCATATATGCCTCCAGGAAATAATTTTACAACCTCGCATCCAAGTTCTTCAGCACGACAAATTTCAGTTAAAGTCCCACAACCAGCAGACCAGAAAACTTTCCTTCTATTACATATACTAACTATATCTTCTCTTAAGACTGGGGTAATAATAAAATTTGCCCCAATTTGAATATATAATGATGCTGATGAAGCATCAGTTAATGATCCAACTCCCAAAACCATTCCAGGACAATTTTTACTAACATATATTAATAGTTCTTCAAATATTTTATAAGCCATATCTCCCCTATTTGTAAACTCTAAAATTCTTGAACCACCATCATAGCATGCTTTAACAATTTTCTTGCAAGTGTTAATATCACTATTGTAAAACAAAGGAACCAAGCCATTTGACCTCATAACTTGAACAACTTCTAATCTATTATAATTAGCCATTTTTTAATTTTTTAACGTGAAACTCTTCCTGATGAATCTCCTGAAAGTATTTTAATAACTTCTTCAACAGAAACTAAATTTGCATCTCCTTTAATTGTATGTTTAAGAGAAGAAGCTGCTGCCGCAAATTCTAATGCTTTTTGGTCATCTTTAGGATAAGTCTTAAGACCGTAGATTAAACCTGCCATAAAAGAATCCCCTCCACCAACTCTATCAACAATATGTGTTATTTGATGAGTAGGTGAATAAATAGCATTACTGCCATCGAATAATAGGCCTGACCATGTATTATGAGAAGCACTTATTGAACCTCTTAATGTAGTTATAATTTTTTTTGATTTTGGAAACATTTTCATTAATTGCTTACTAACAGAAACGTAAGCTTCGGGATTTAAACTCGAACCCTTGGTAACATCAATCCCTTTAGGTTTAATACCAAAATGTTTTTCAACATCTTCTTCATTCCCTAAAATTATATCAGAATAACTAACAAGTTCTGTCATAATCTTTTTTGAATCTTTTCCATACTTCCATAATTTACTTCTATAATTTAAATCTGTTGAAATAGTTACACCCATTGAATCAGCAACTTTAATTGCTTCTAAACAAACTTCATATGCATTTTGAGATACAGCTGGTGTAATTCCTGTCCAATGAAACCAATCTGAATTACTGAAAATTTTTCTCCAATTAATAGTTCTGATTTTAATTTTAGAAAAAGAAGAAAATGATCTATCATAGATAACTTTACTTCCTCTAGATACTGCTCCCGTTTCTAAAAAATAAATACCTAATCTATCTCCTTCTCTAAGAATATGATTTGTACCAACATTTCTCTTCCTTAATTCCATAATTGCATTATCTCCTATGTCATTTTGAGGAATACAGCTTATGAAATCAACCGGAATGCCAAAATTTGCTAAGGAAACGGCAACATTTGATTCACCACCACCATAAATAATATCAAAACTTGATGCTTGAGAAAATCGAAGATTATCTGAAGGAGATAATCTCAACATAATTTCACCAAAAGTGATAACTTTTTTCATAAATAATGTTTCAATTTAAAAATAAAATCATTTTAAAACAGGAAAATTTGTAGATAATTCAAAACATTCTAAATGAAAATAATCAATAGATGCAAGCAAATGGTCAAAAATATCAGACATAAGATGTTCGTATTTTTTCCATTCTTTACTCTTGCTAAAAACATATATTTCAAGAGGAATGCCTTGAGAAGTTGGAGATAACTGTCTACACATAACTATCATTTTATTATTAATTAAAGGATGCTTTTCAAGATACATTTCAGTATATTTTCTGAATAAACCTATATTCGTAATATTTCTACCATTAATCAATAATTCCTTATCATAATTATGTTTAGAGTTAAATTGTTCTATCTGTTTTTGCCTAATATTTATATATTCTGAAATTCTTCCTATTTTTTTTAATTTCATCAATTCATCTTCTTTAAGAAAACGAATACTAGAAGGCTTAATAAGTAAAGATCTTTTTATCCTTCTACCATCAGAATCACTCATTCCTCTCCAATTAATAAATGAATCAGATATAAGCTTATAAGTTGGAACTGTTGTGATTGTATTATCAAAATTACGAACTTTTACAGATGATAAACTAATAGATACTACATCTCCATCAGCTCCACTACTTTTAATTGTAATCCAATCACCAATTCTAACGGTATCATTTATTGTAATTTGAATACTAGCAACAAATCCTAATATTGTATCTTTAAAGATTAATAAAATTATAGCAGAAAATGCTCCAATAGTGGTTAAAAAAGTAGTTATATTTTTTCCTGTCAATAAAGACATAATTAATATAATTCCAATAAACCAAAGAATAATTAAAAAGACTTGAACGTAACTATCTATAGGTTTATTTTTAAAATTAGTGCTATTCTTACTGTAATCACTTATAGTTAATAGTACACTTCTAACAATAAAAACAATATTTACAATAAAGATTATTTCAATAGCCTTTAAAATAAAACTTAAAACTTCAGGATAGGATTCAATAAAAAATGAACTCATTGAATAAATAAAAAATAATGGTAACAAAAAGGATGAGTAAAAAGGGAAATTATTATTTATAAGTGCATCATCAAAATTTGTTTTAGTTTTTAATGCAATCTTTTTGAAGATTTTATTAAGAATTTTTCTAGACAACCAAAATATAATTAAACTTAAAACTATAGTGATTATCAAATAAAAAATTGTTTGTTTTGACATAAATAAAAAATAATATTAGATTAAAATGTATTTCAAATTTAAATCTTTTGAAAGATTATGACAACAGTATTATTAAATAAAATTTCAAAAAAAAACAATATAATATTACAGTTCTAAAAATATTCATTTTAAATAAAAATTATATATATATTTATTCATTAATAAAATCGATGTATTACCAATGAAAAACCTATGCTTATTATCCTTTTTTTTGATGTTAATTTCTTGTAATAAAAATGATATTTCAACTATAATAGATTCTCCTGATAAAAAAATTAAAGTGATTTTCTTCTTGGACAATGGAACTCCATATTACTCAATCGAAAAAGAAGATAAATTAATTCTAAAAAAATCAAAACTTGGATTAATACTAAAAGATAATGTCTTCTTAAATAAGAATTTTATAATTAATAATATTCAAATAGACTCTTATAAAAATTTATGGAAGCCACTACTGGGTGAATATAAAATAATTGAAAACAATTACAAAGAACTAAAAATAGAACTTAAACAAAACAAAAAGATACTTTTTCTGGAATTTAGAATTTTTAATGATGGGATAGGTTTTAGATATACTATTCCGAATCAAAAAAATATAAAAAACTATGATATTATTGATGAAATTACTGAATTTAATCTCTCCGAAAAAGACTCTGCCTTCTGGCAACCGGCATTTTCGTATAGAAGATATGAATTCTTATATGCAAACACTAGAATAGACGAAATTTCAAAAAAGAAATATAGTGAATTAGTTGAAGATCTTTCATTTGATTCTATTGGTTTTGATGCTGCTCAAACCCCATTAACTATTAAAAAAAATAATGGATTATTTATTAGTATTCATGAAGCGAATCTAATAAATTATTCTAGTATGACACTTTCCCCAAAAGGTAAAGGGAAATTAGAAGCTTTATTATATCCATGGTCAGATGGGACTAAAGTAAAATTAAATGAGTCAATTATAAGTCCATGGAGAACGATTCAAATTGCTGATTCAAGTTCAGATTTATTGAATTCAAGTTTAATCCTAAACCTAAATGAAGATCCAGAAAAAACAGAAGATTATTCTTGGGTTAAACCTGGAAAGTATATGGGTGTATGGTGGGAAATGATTGGAACTAATGAGTCTACATGGTGGCCTTCAGAATTTCATGGAGCCAATACTAATAAGGTAAAAAAATATTTAGATTTTGCATCTAAACATAACTTTGATGGTCTTTTAGTTGAGGGATGGAATAAAGGATGGTATCCTGAATGGTGTTGTTCAGGAAATGGAATCCCATTTAACTTTATAGACACAGTTGATGATTTTGATTTTAATGAAATTACCTCATACATTTCAGATAAAAATATTTCAATAGTAGGACACCATGAAACTGGAGGTCAAATTGAAAATTATGAAAATCAATTAGAAGAGGCTTTTAAGTTATATCAAAAAATGGGAGTTAAGTATGTTAAAACTGGCTATGTAAATGATGTAAGTAAAAATATAAAACGAATTGAAAAAGACGGTAATGTCTTTAAAGAATGGCATCATGGACAATTTATGATTAATCATTTTCAAAAAGTAATTGAGATAGCTGCAAAATATAAAATAAGTATTATAACTCATGAGCCAATTAAAGATACTGGTTTAAGAAGAAAATTTCCAAATTTCATTTCTCGTGAAGGTGCTAAAGGACAAGAATTCAATGGTTTTTCTAGTAATGGAGTAAACCACGCTACAGACCTACCTTTCACTAGATTACTGAGTGGTCCAATGGATTATACTCCAGGAATTTTTCAATTAAATAAATTTAGATTTATAGCTCCTGGAACTAATGAATTAGATTATAATGCTATTGTTCCATCAACTATTGCAAAAGAGCTTGCTTTGTATGTTGTATACTATTCACCAATGCAAATGGCAGCAGATCTTCCAAAGCATTACAAAAAACATCCTAGAGCTTTTGAATTTATAAAGAAAGTCCCTGTAAATTGGGAATCAAAATTAATTTTAAATAGCAAAATATCTGAATATTTAACTATTGCAAGAAAAGATATAAATTCTGAAAATTGGTATATTGGGGGAATCACTGATGAGAAACAAAGGGAATTTTATTTAAAATTAGATTTTTTAAACCCTAAGCATGAATATTTAGCAAAAATATATCAAGACACGAAAAAAACTCATTGGAAAAAAAACCCTATGGAGTATGAAATAAAGGAAATAGAAATTAATAATGAATCTACTATTCCAATTTACCTAGCTCCAGGAGGAGGATTTGCAATTGAGATTATAAAAAATTAAATCATAAATTAGAAATAATTAAATCAAAAGCTTGATCAATAGTTAACTTTGTTGTGTCAATTTCAATTGATCCTTTAGCCCTTTTTAGTGGCGATAATTTTCTATTTGAATCTTCATGATCTCTTTTGATGACATTTTTTAAAATTTGCTCATAAGAAACATCTGGATCATTAATAATTAATTCCTTATACCTTCTTTTAGCTCTAACTGATTGATCTGCTGTTAAAAAAAATTTTTTAGTTGCATCAGGAAAAACAATAGTCCCAATGTCTCTTCCTTCAACCACTGAATTCTCTTTAGAAGCCAAAGCTCTTTGTTGTATAACCATATAGTCTCTAACTTTTTTTAACATAGCTATTTTAGAAACTTTTTCAGAAATTATTATTGTTCTTACTTCATCACCTAAAAGCTTTTTATTAAATAAAAGAGAATTGTATTTTTTTGAAACAGAAAATGATGAATTATTTAATAAATTTTCTATTTTGGAACAATTAATATTAGTTTGAATAAAAAGGTTTTTCTTTAAAGCATAATAAGTTATAGCTCGATACATAAACCCGGTGTCAATGTATATGTAGTCAAGATACTTAGCTAATTTTTTTGACAATGTACTTTTTCCCGTTGAAGCATATCCATCAATTGCAATAATTTTATTCTTCATTGAAATAAAATTTAATAATTAATTACTGTTCTTTTTAAATAGTTGAACTATTTATTAAATAAGTAAAAGTATTAAAAACCTTCAAGGCAAAATAATATTGTTTTTTATTATCATTTAATAGAGATTTCCAATACTTCATCCATTTTTTTAACATAATGGAATTTTAAACCTTTAAGATAACTTTGATTTATTTCGTCAACATCTTTTCTGTTAGAATGACATAAAATTATTTCTTTAATATTCGCTCTTTTAGCAGCTAATATTTTTTCTTTAATCCCCCCAACTGGTAGAACTTTTCCTCTAAGAGTTATTTCTCCAGTCATAGAAAGATTAGTTTTAACTCTTTTTTTAGTAAAAAGGGATACTAAGGATGTCAACATGGTAATTCCAGCGCTGGGGCCATCCTTAGGAGTTGCTCCTTCAGGAACATGAATATGATAATTAAATTTATCAAAAGGAAAGTCTTTTAATCCAAATTTTTCAGCGTTAGCTTTAATATACTCAAGTGAAATAATAGCTGATTCCTTCATTATCTTTCCAAGATTTCCAGTAATTGAAAGATTTCCTTTTCCATTAGAAAGTGAAGATTCAATATATAATATATCTCCACCAAAAGAAGTCCAAGCTAATCCAACAACAACTCCAGGTATTTGATTTTTCTCATAAAAACCCTTTTCCACTTTTTTAGGCCCCAAAATTTTTATTAAATCAGAAGGATTTAATCTTTGAATATATTTTTCATCCATTGCAATAGACTTAGCAACATATCTTACTAATTTAGCAATCTGTTTTTCTAATCCTCTAACACCAGATTCTCTTGTATAACCTTCAATTATTTTTTCTATTGTGCGTTTATAAATAGAAAGTTTATTTTTTTTAAGTCCATGATCATTTAATTGTTTTTTCAATAAGTGTCTTTTAGCTATCTCTGTTTTCTCTTCAATTGTATATCCACTAACATTAATAATCTCCATTCTATCTTTTAAAGCTGGATGAATAGAACTAATGTTATTTGCTGTTGCTATAAACATTACTTTAGATAGATCATACCCTTGTTCTAAATAATTATCATAAAATTCATTATTCTGTTCAGGATCTAAAACTTCAAGTAAAGCTGAAGATGGATCACCTTGAGGACTTACAGTTAATTTATCAATCTCGTCCAAAACAAAAACCGGATTAGAAGTCCCCGATTTTTTAATACTTTGAATAATTCTACCAGGTAAAGCCCCTATATAGGTTTTTCTATGACCTCTTATTTCAGCTTCATCTCTCATTCCTCCAAGAGAAACTCTAACATAAGATCTTCCTAAAGCCTCAGCAATTGATTTACCTAATGAAGTTTTTCCTACTCCTGGAGGACCAAATAAACATAAAATTGGTGATTTCATATCATTCCTGAGTTTAAGAACAGCCAAATACTCGATGATTCTTTTTTTAACCTCCTCAAGACCATAATGATCTCTATCTAAAATTCTTTGAGCTCTATGAAAATTAAATTTATCTTTAGAATATAATCCCCAAGGAAGATCTAAAAAGAGATCTAAATAATTTCTCTGAACAGAATATTCAGCTACCTGAGGATTCATTCTTTGTAATTTTGATAATTCTTTATTAAAATGATCATTAATATGATTATTCCATAATTTATTTTTTGATCTTTTTTTCATTTCATCAATCTCCTCATCATAGGAAATTACACCTAGTTCTTCCTGTATAGTTTTCATCTGTTGATGAAGATAATATTCTCTTTGTTGTTTATCTAAATCACTTTTAACTCTAGATTGAATATCATTTTTTAATTCTAATTTTTGATATTCAATATTCATAAACTTTAAGCACAAAAGAGCTCTTTCCTTAATCGATTTTAAAGAAAGTATTTCTTGTTTATCAGGAACAATTAAATTCATGTTTGATGAAACAAAATTGATTAAAAAAGGAGCACTTTGAATATTTTTTATTGCAAAAGATGCCTCAGATGGAATTGAAGGGTTTTCTTGTATAATCTGAAGTGCTAAATCTTTTATAGATTCTACAATTAATTTAAATTCCTTGTTTTTTAATTCTTTTCTGTCATCATCAACTCCTCTTATAGAAGCTTTAATATATGGGTCTTCAGTTAAAAACTGATCTATTTCAAATCGCTTTTTACCCTGAATAATAATAGTAGTATTTCCATCAGGCATTTTCAAAACCCGTAAAATTTGTGCAACAGTTCCTAATTTATAAACATCCTTAGCTGTAGGATCCTGAATTTTTCGATCAACTTGAGCTACAACACCTATTATCTTATCAGACTTATTAGCATCCTTAATCAACTCTATTGATTTATCTCTTCCTGCTGTTATTGGAATAACAACACCAGGAAAAAGAACAGTGTTTCTCAGTGGTAAAATAGGAACAGAATTAGGCAATTCTTCTTTATCTAAAGCTTCTTCATCTTCAGACGTTAATAATGGAATTAATTCAGCATCATTTTTTACATCATCTAGTGACATGTTGTCAAATGATGAAAATATTGTTTTGCTCATAATATTTTTTTAAGTCAATATGTCATCAAAGTAATCAAAAAAAGAATATCCTTAAATGTTTCCGTTAAAGATCACTAATATTAAACATATTATACAAAGTGTATTCAAGAGTTATGCCAACTAGGTTTTTTTTTATAAAAAATTAAAATATTACCTTAAATTTATTCTATGCAAAAAAATATAAACATAAAAAATAGAAAAGCTAAATTCCAATATGAACTTTTAGATGATTATAATGCTGGGATTGTTTTAAAAGGAAGTGAAATAAAATCGATAAGAAATGGAAAAGCTTCTATTTCAGAATGCTTTTGTGAATTTAATGAAAAAGGAGAATTATTTGCTGTTAATATGGATATTCAAGAATATAGTTTTGCAAATAATTTTAATCATAAGCCTAAGTCTATTCGAAAACTTCTATTAAATAAAAAAGAACTATCAAAACTTGCTGAAAAAGTTAAAACTAAAGGTTTGACAATTATACCATTAAACTTATATATTAATAAAAAAGGTATTGCAAAAATAAGGATAGCTCTTGCAAAAGGTAAAAAAATATATGACAAACGTGCTTCAATTAAAGAAAAGGAATCGAAAAGAAAAATTGATATTATTAAGAAAAATTTTAATAATTAATTTTCACTGTCTTTATTTTTAAGATAAATTCTAAAAAGCAAGTACGCTCCAATTAAAAATAGTATTAAAAAAATAAAAATTGAATTTCGCATACTACCTGTAATTTGATCAATAACCCCAAATAGTGACATACCAATGATAATTGCAATTTTCTCAGTCACGCCATAAAAACTAAAATAAGAGGCTGTATCATTAGTTTCAGGAAGAAATTTAGAATACGTAGATCTAGACAAAGGCTGTAAAGCTCCCATGACTAGACCAACAAATCCCGCAATAATATAAAATTCAAATGGAGTATGAATATAAAAAGCAAAGAAACATATTAAAGCCCAAATAATATTTATAAAAATTAATGTTTTTAAATTTCCATAAAGTTCAGAACATTTTGAAGATAACATGGCTCCGATTACAGCAACCAACTGAATTAACAAAATACTTACAATTAAACCAATTGTCTTTTCAGAATTACTGGGCCAATTAATTTCCTCTTCTCCAAAATACGTAGCTACAAGCATAACTGTTTGAAGAGCCGTACTATATACAAAAAATGCACCAAGAAATCTTTTCAAATTTAAATTTAAATTAATATCAAACCATACCATTTTTAATTCTTTAAACCCATTCCATATAATATCCTTTTTAATTTTATTATTTTTTTTATTACTTGGCAAAAAATAAAAAGGAATTTGACTAAAAATAATCCACCAAATTCCAACTGAAATAAATGAAAATTTCATTGCTTGAAGTGTAACTTCATTTTCTGAACCTGAAATTCCAAAAATCGATGGCTTCATAACCATTAAAAGGTTTAATAATAAAAGAATTATACTTCCAATATATCCCATTGCAAATCCTTTAGCGCTTGCTCTGTCTTGTTGATTATTATAAGCGATTTCTGGTAAATAAGAGTTATAAAAAACTAAACTAGACCAATATCCAATTAAAGCAATAAAATAAAAGAATAAACCAATATATATTGTTTCCAAATTAAACCAATATAAGGCTATACAAGAAACAGAACCAATATAAACGAAAAATTTCATAAAGGTTTTCTTGTTACCTAAATAATCAGAAATTCCAGAAAGCAAGGGAATAATAAAAACTATAACTAAAAATGCTAAGGCAGTTATAAAACTAATCATAGCAGTATTTTTTATTTCGTAACCAAAAAAATCTATATAATTATAGTCATCAAAAATTAAAGCATAATAAATTGGAAAAATAGTAGAAGAAATAACTAGTGGATATACTGAATTAGCCCAATCATAAAAAGTCCAAGCAGAAATAAGTTTATTATCTCCTTTTTTAAAACTAACTTTATTTTGAAACATTATAGCTTCACTAATTTATTAGGTGTAATATAATTATTTAAAGTTAAAATGATTTGTAAATTTGAAAAAAATAAATGAAGAAAATAATTATTTTTTTATTACTGGTACCTGCCCTGAGTTGTTCACAAAAAAATAAAAAAAAACATACTCAAAAAAAAGTATATATAGTTAACAAAACTGATACGGAATGGAAAAAAATTCTTTCAAAAGAGGAATATAAGATTTTAAGAAAATCCGGAACAGAAAGTGCTTATTCAGGAGAATATAATAACCACTTTAAAAAAGGAATATATGCTTGTAAAGCTTGTAACTCATTTTTATATAAATCTGAAAATAAATTTGACTCCAAAACAGGCTGGCCCTCTTTTGATAGCTCAATAGAAAACACAATAGAATATCAAATTGATTATAAATTTGGATTTATTAGGACAGAGGTCAAATGCATTAAATGTGGCAGTCACCTAGGTCATGTTTTTAATGATGGACCAAAAGAAACAACTGGAAAAAGACATTGTATAAATTCAATAGCGCTTAATTTTATATCTGAATAATATGGATGATAAAAAATATTCTATTAATAAATCTGAAGAAGAATGGAAACAGGTTTTAAATTCAGAAGAATTTCATGTTCTTAGAGAAAAAGGAACAGAAATTCCTCATTCAGGAAAATATAACAATCATTTCAAAAAAGGAGTATATACTTGTAAGGGTTGTGGAAATAAATTATATAACAGTAAAGATAAATTCGACAGTGGATGCGGATGGCCAAGTTATGATAAGGCAATTAATGGGTCGTTAAATTACAAAGAAGATAAATCAATTGGACTTAATAGAATAGAGATTTTATGTTCAAAATGTGGAGGTCATCAAGGTCATGTTTTTAAGGATGGGCCAACTTCAACTGGTAAACGTTATTGTGTAAATTCCATAAGTGTCAATTTTATTCCTGAAAAATGATAATTTCAATTCTAAGAAAAGTGTTATTTTTAGTAAATTTGAAATCTAATCAAATTAATTATAATGGATAATTCATATGACTTAATTATTATAGGAAGTGGTCCCGGGGGATACGTTGCTGCTATTAGAGCTTCACAACTTGGATTAAAAAGCGCAATAATAGAAAAAGAAAATTTAGGAGGAGTTTGTCTTAATTGGGGATGTATTCCAACCAAAGCTCTACTTAAATCAGCTGAAGTTTTTGAGTATTTAAAGCATGCTTCAAATTATGGATTAAAAATTAATAATTATGATAAAGATTTTTCTTCTATTATAAAAAGAAGTAAATCTATAGCTGAAGAAATGAGTAAAGGGGTCCAATTCTTAATGAAAAAAAATAAAATTGAAGTTATTAAAGGTTTTGGGGAATTGTCTAAAAATAATACGGTCATTGTTGATACAGGAAATACTAAAACAAAATATCATTCTAAAAATATAATAATTGCAACTGGAGCTAGATCTAAGGAGTTAGATAAAATACCACATGATGGAAAAAAAATTATTGGATACAGAGAGGCAATGTCCTTAAAAAAACAACCAAAAAAAATGGTCATTATTGGCTCTGGAGCTATAGGAGTAGAATTTGCTTATTTCTATAATTCAATGGGAACAGAGGTTACAATAATTGAATATATAGACCGTATTATTCCAATTGAAGATGAAGAAATATCTAAACAATTAGAAAGAAGTTTTAAAAAAAATGGAATTAATGTTTTAACCTCTACTCAAGTTACTTCTGTTAACACTAAAGGCTCGGGAGTAAACATTGAAGTCAGTTCGCCAAAAGGTAAAGAGAAAATTAACACAGAAATTGTGCTATCGGCTGTTGGAATTAAAAGCAACATAGAAAATATAGGTTTAAAAGAAATTGGAATAGTTGTAGATAATGATAAAATTTTAGTCGATGATTTCTATCAAACCAATCTTCCGGGATATTATGCTATTGGAGATGTAATTCCTAGACAATCATTAGCTCATGTTGCTTCTGCAGAAGGAATTTTATGTGTAGAAAAAATTGCCGGTAAAAAAATCGATCCATTAAACTATCAAAACATACCAAGCTGTACTTATTGTAATCCTGAAATAGCTTCTGTTGGTTTAACAGAAAAACAAGCAAAAGATGAAGGATATCAAATTAAAGTTGGGAAATTTCCATTTTCTGCATCAGGAAAAGCTAAAGCAAGTGGGGATTCTGAAGGTTTTGTTAAAGTTATTTTTGACGCGAAATATGGAGAGTGGTTAGGGTGCCATATGATTGGAGCAGGAGTTACAGATATGATTGCAGAAGCTGTTCTGGGAAGAAAACTTGAAACTACAGGAAATGAAATTTTAAAAACAGTCCATCCTCATCCTACATTAAGTGAAGCTGTTATGGAATCAGTTGCTGATGCATATGATGAAGTTATTCACCTATAAAATATTCTGAATTTATTTAATGGGAGAGTTATTTAATAAAACTCTGAATTGCTAAGGCATAAGACTCTAATCCAAAACCTAGAATTAATCCTTTAGCATTTGGAGTTATAAATGAGTGATGCCTAAAATCTTCTCTCGAAAAAGTGTTTGAAATATGCACTTCAACAACTGGTGAATTAATTGATTTAATTGCGTCAGCTATTCCTATAGATGTGTGAGTGTATGCGGCAGCATTAAGTACAATTCCATCAGAACTAAACCCTATTTGATGAATATGATCAATTATTTCACCTTCAATATTTGATTGAAAACACTCTAAATCAATTGAAGAAAACCTAACTTTTAAATCATTAAAAAATAAATCAAAAGATTTGTTACCATAAACTGAAGGTTCTCTTTTACCTAAAAGATTAAGGTTAGGTCCATTAATTATATTAATTTTCATAATATTTTTTTTAGCAAAAATAAGAATAGTTTTTATTATGAAAGATCTTGTTATAAATTTTATACTAATTCTATGAATTGGGAAAAAGCTATATATCTATTTGAAAATTATCTAAAAATTGAAAGAGGATTATCTACTAATTCAATTGAAAGTTATAAATATGATGTAAAAGCACTTGTCAATTTTATTGATAAAAAAAAACTTAAACTAAGTCCTTTAAAATGTTCAAAAGATCTAATACAAGAATTTTTATATGATACTTCTTCAAATATAAATACAAGATCTCAAAGTAGAATTATTTCGGGATTAAAAAGTTTTTTTAATTTTTTAATTTTTGATGGAAAAATAAAAATTTCACCTTTAGATCTAATTGAAAGCCCAAAAATTGGAAGAAAACTCCCTGATACACTTTCTGTAAAAGAAATAGATGTAATTATTAAATCTATAGATTTAAATCACCCACAAGGAATCAGAAATAGAGCTATAATAGAAACTTTATACGGAAGCGGCCTTAGAGTTAGTGAATTAATTAATTTGAAACTATCAGAAATATATTTTAAAGAAGATTTAATTTTAATAACAGGAAAAGGGAATAAACAACGTTTTGTTCCAATTAGCAAACTTTCTAAAATTTTCCTAAAAAAATATATTGATAATTTTAGAATTTCAAAAAATATCTCTGAAAAAAATTCCGATACTTTATTTCTAAATAGAAATGGGAATAAATTATCTAGAATCATGATCTTTAAAATAGTTAGAGAGTTGTCTAATAAAAATAAATTTAAAAAAAATATAAGCCCTCATACTTTTAGACATTCATTCGCAACTCATATTTTAGAAAATGGAGCTGACCTAAGAACAATACAACAAATGATGGGACACGAAAACATAACAACTACTGAAGTATATATGCATCTTGACACACAACACCTGTCTAGAATACTTGAGAAATATCACCCTAGAGGTAAAATCTAACTATTAAATGTTAATCTAAACCCTTCACCATGAATATTAATTATTTCTATAGAAGGGTCTTGGCTAAGATATTTACGTAATTTAGCTATATATACGTCCATGCTTCTAGAAGTAAAATAAGAGTTGTCTCTCCATATTTTATTTAAAGCCACTTCTCTGCTCATCAAATCGTTAAGATTCAAAACCAATAATCGTAAAAGTTCATTTTCTTTGGGAGATAATTTTATAGGATCATTTTTTTTAAAATTTAAAAGTCTTAATTTTGAATTAAAAATAAACTTGCCAATTTTAAATTCATAAATATCAGATTCAGGAGTGATCACTGAGTATTCCTTATTTAAAATTACTTTAAGTTTAGCTAAAAGAATTTCAGAATCAAATGGTTTTGATAAATAATCATCAGCTCCAACTTTAAATCCTTTTAAAATATCCGCCTTTAATGTCTTTGCTGTAAGAAAAAGTATTGGTATATTTTCATTTTTTTCTCTTATCTCCTTAGCTAAAGTAAATCCATCTTTATATGGCATCATTACATCTAATATACACAAATCAAAAACTTGATTATCAAATTTTTGATATCCTTCTATACCATTTTTCGCTAATACTACTTTATAATTATTTATCTGAAGATATTCTTTAAGTATATTTCCAAAATTAATATCATCTTCCACTAGCAATATTTTTCTTTTTTTTACTTTCATAAAAATTACTTTATTAATTAAAAACTATACAAAAGGTAGCTCGATAAAAAAAGTTGAACCCTCTCCTAAATTACTATTAACAAAAACCTTACCATTACTAATTGAGATAATTTTTTTTACATATGCTAGACCTAAACCTTGCCCTTTGACATTATGAATATCACCTTTCTGTTCCCTGAAAAATTTTTTAAAAATCAAATTCTGAGTTTTGCTGTCCATGCCAATTCCCTTATCTCCAATCTCGATTATAATATTATTATTCTTATTGTAAGTAGTGATTTTGATTTCAGGGGATGATAATGAATATTTGATAGCATTATCTAAAATGTTAACAAAAACATTAATAAAATTAAGTTCGTTAATATAACAATAAAAATTATCTGCAGTAAATGAAGTTTTAATTACTCCATTTTTACTAGAAATAATTAAAGAAAAATGATTAATAGCTTTTTCTATAATATTATGAACGTTCTCTTTTTTATTTTCATCAAATTCTTTCCCTCTATCTAATTGCGAAATTTTCAAAATATTTTCAATTTGGCTTTGCATTCTTTTATTTTCCTCTTTCACAACAGAAACATACCTTTTAATTTTATCTTTATTTATTATGTTTTTTGGATTAACAATTGAGTCAATAGCAAGATTAATAGTTGCTATTGGTGTTTTAAATTCATGAGACATGTTATTTATAAATTCTGTTTTAATTTCTGATAACTTTTTTTGTTGAATAAACTGAAATAATGCACTTGAAGAAACTATAATAACAATTATAGTTAATAAAAAAGATAGTGCTGCAAACCCTATAACCGAAGATTGAACAAATTTATCTTTTTTAGGAAAAGAGACTAACAATTCTAAATCACTTTCTCCGTTGTCATTTAAAAAGATTGGTGTTCTGTAAATTGTGCCTTTTAACCCTTCTGTATAATTATTAGATTTAACATTTGTAGGTATTCCTTCACTATGAATAATAAATTCAATAGGAGTAAATATTTTTCTGTCATTAAGTTCCCTTTTTAAAAGGAAATTTAATTCAAATGCGTCTATTCTCTTGTGAACAGGAAAGGTGTTTGCAATTTCAAGAAATATAGTTTTATATTTTGCCTGATCTATAGCATTGATTCTATCAATATTTTTTAATCTCTCTACAGAATATGATAATCTATTTTCTTTATCAAAAACATCTTTGAGAATTGTAGTCGTTTTAACTCCTTTATAATCTTTAATTATTGAATCATTTTTAATTTTAGAAGAACTTGAATTTCTTTGAATATTATATTCTTCCTCTAAAATACCAAAAGTATGAAGGGATGAGAGATTAGTTATTTCATCATTGCCTAAAAACATAAAAACCTCTTTAAATTGAGAAGTTTTAGGAGCTCCAACTGAATCTATTAGATTCTGGAAAGTTTCAAGATATTCTTTAAATTCTCTTTCCTCAATTTCTTTAGCTACCGAAATCAATGACTGACCAACAGCCATTGAAAACTCTTGCTCTTTATTTTTTAAAGCTATCGTAATCCAATAACCCTGAATTGAAATAATTCCCAAAAGGGAAACTATTGTAAATAAAACCAACGAAACAAAAAAATTTCTTTTCATTTTAAATAAAATAATTATGTAAAAATGATAAAAAAATATAAATAATTATAATAAGAGTTTGTTAATTGAAGATTCAAAAACACTCTGTATTTAAATTTTTGTATATTTTTTTTATATTTTTTAAAGTTTTATTCCAATTAATATTTAGAACAACATAATCTGAATATTTTATATAATCAAAATTCGTCTCTTGAGTATTAATACGATTTAAAACATTTTTTTTTAAAGTATTATCTCTATTAATAACTCTTTTTATTCTTATTTCTTTTGGACAGTCAACAAAAATTATCTTATCGCAAAAAGAATTAAATCCAGATTGGAATAAAATTGCAGATTCTATTATAACAAAAGGATGATTTTGTTTTTTTCTCCAACTAAAAAAATCGTCTTTAACTAAAGGATGAACAATATTATTTAGTGAATTTAAAAGGTCTTTATTTTTAAAGACTTTTTCAGAAATATATTCTTTATTCAACAAATTAAGCTTATATGATTCTTTGCCAAAAATATGAACTATTGATTTTTTAATATTTTGATCATTTATCATCAATTTTTTAGCTTTAATATCAGATTTATAACACGGAATTCCGTGATTTTCAAAAATTGAAATAATTTTAGATTTTCCACTTCCAATACCACCTGTAAGTCCAACTATTTTGTTCATTAAAAATTATTTTTAATCAAAAATTCAACTTTTTTGGGATTCCATTTAATATTATCAATTTGATCTGGAAATAGTTCTAATTTAACAGGCAGAAACATTTTTAATGAATCCTTAATAAACAAAAATGATGTGGTAAAAAGAAAATCTTTTGACTCAATCATTTTAATTCTGCTTAAACTTGCTGAAAAAGTGATATCTATATGACTAGGAAATAATTTAATAGATGAAGAATCAGGGAGGTTTTTAATTACTAAAGGGATAGAAAAGGTTTTTTCTGAAAACCTTTCAACATAAACATCACCGTAAATATTCAGTTTTTCTATAGTGAATTTTCCATTATCAATAATTTCAAAATTATATGAAAAATCTTTATCAATTGAATTTAAATAAGGAGACATGATTTGCAAAAAATTAATTTTATCAAGTATTTCTTTTGAGCCATTAATCCAAACACTATCTGAAATAAACTTGATTTTAGAAATGCCATAACCAGATTTTAAATTAAATGTTGGAGGTTTAAGATGAACACGTTTTCTGTGTTTTTTAATATATTTTATTTTAATTTCTTCTGGAAAAACTCCAATAATTTCAGTATTTGAATCTAATCTGTCTTTTATTAAATGTAAAAATGATTGAGATTTTATTTTAATTTCATCGTCTATAATATTATTTTCTGATAATTTAATTTTAATTTTTTTATTAAAAAATTGATTAAATAAAAGTTGAAATCCACTTGTTTTTAAAGAAACATCAATCTTATTATAACTTATATCATTAATTAATAAATAAGAAGGTAACTTATCAAATTCTAATTCAAAGCTAATTATAGTGCTATATTCATTAGAAAGCTTAGTAAGAGTCCAAAAAGAGAAAGAAATAAAAAAAAATATTATAATATAAATCAACCTTACTCTTCCCAATAAAAAATTATTAATAAACTTTAGGAAGTAATTATTTAATTGCATAAAATGATTTATTTCTTTTCTAGAAAATCAATTATTTCCTGACTTACACCAACACTTGAAAACCCTCCATCATGAAAAAGATTTTGTAAAGTAACTTTTTTAGTATAATCAGAAAACATCATTACGACATAATCGGCACACTCTCTTGCAGAAGCATTTCCTAAAGGAGAGGTTTTTTGGGCATATTTTAAAAATCCTTCTAATCCTTTCACTCCTTGACCCGCTGTAGTAATTGTAGGGGACTGAGATATAGTATTTACTCTTACATTTTTATCTTTCCCCATAAAGTATCCAAAACTCCTTGCAATTGACTCTAAATATGCTTTATTGTCAGCCATGTCATTATAATTAGGAAAAGTTCTTTGGGCAGCTATATAACTTAAAGCAATTATACTTCCCCATTCATTCATAGAATCCTTTTTATACAATACTTGCATAAGTTTATGAAAAGTTACTGCTGAAATGTCCCATCCTTTTTTCATCCATTCGTAATTTAAATCAGTATATTCTTTCCCTTTTCTAACGTTAACTGACATACCTATTGAATGTAAAATGAAATCTAATTTGCCTCCAAAATGAGAAATAGCTGATTCAACAAGTTCCTCTAAATCATTTAAAGATGTTGCATCTGCTGGAATTACAGGACAATCAATCTTTGATGCCAAATGATCAATATTTCCCATTCTTAAAGCTACAGGTGTATTTGTTAAAACTATATCACCACCCTCTTCGCAAACTCTTTCAGACACCTTCCAAGCGATAGAATTTTCATCAAGCGCTCCAAAAATTATTCCTTTTTTACCTTTTAATATTTTATTATACATAACAATTTTAATTTATTCAAATATACGTTTATTCAATAATTGTTTCGCATGTTCTAAAGCTGTTAAAGAATTCTTTCCCCCACCTAACATTTCAGCAATTTCAATTTGTCTTTCTTTTTTTGAAAGTAACTTTATTTTTGTTTCTGTTATATTTTTATTTGATTCTTTGTAAACTTTGAAATGATAATCCCCCTTTGCAGCTACCTGAGGTAAGTGAGAAATAACAATCACTTGCATATATTTACTCATCTTTGTCATTAATTGAGCGATTTTAATTGAAACATCTCCAGAGACACCACTTTCTATCTCATCAAAAATAATTGTGGGAAGAGATTTATATCTCGATAATATTATTTTTATTGAAAACATTATCCTGGACAATTCTCCTCCAGAAACAACAGTTTTTAATAATTTAAATCCTGATCCTTTGTTTGCTGAAAACCCAAATTTAATGTTATCTGTACCATGACTTAAAAACTTTTCTGATTTCTCTAATTCTATATTAAATCTAGCATTTTTCATTCCAATTTTTTTAAGAATTTCTTCCAATTCATTTTTGAGTTTAGGAATGTTTTTTGATCTATTTTTATTTAACTCAATTGATAGTTTTAGCAATTCTCCATGAGATTTATTTTTGATTATATATAATTCTTCAATCTTTTTTTCTAATGAATCTGAATTAGTAATTTTTTTCTCGAGCTCGTTTTTAACCTTTATTAATTCTATAATAGAGTTAACCTTATGTTTTTTAAATAAATTATAAATTAAGTTTATTTTTTTTGTCAACACCTCTACTCTATTAGGATCAGATTCTAAAGAATCCGTGAATTTGTCTATTTCGGAGTTTATATCATCAAACTCGATTTTTAAAATTTCTAATCTTTCTTTAACATTATTATATTTATTACTCAATTTAGATAATTTACTAAAAGAATTTAAAATTTCATTAAATCGAAATATCAATCCTATATTTTCATCATTTATATTTTGATAGGATGATTTAATAAGAGAAACTACTTCCTCAATATTATTTAAAGAATTTAGTTCATCTTCTAATAAAGAAAGATCTATTTCTTCAAATTTTGATTTATTCAATTCATCTATTAAAAATCTAACATATTCTGTTTCATTATTATATGCTTCTTTTTTATTTTCTAGCTTTTCAAGTTCTTTATCAGTTTTATTGAATTGTATTAACAGGTTCTTAAATTCTTTTTTTAAACTAAAATTTTTTGCCAAAGCATCTAATACTTCTAATTGATAATCAGAATTTATTAAAGAAAAAGTTTCATTTTGAGAATGTATATCAATTAAATATCCTCCTATGTAATTTAAAACTTCAAGCTTAGCAGGACCATCATTAATGTAAGCTCTAGATTTACCAGAAGGATTTATTTCTCTTCTAACTATTGTAATTGGATCATAATCTAAAGACAAAGAATTAAATAAAGGCTTTAAATTATATTTTTCAATATGAAAAGTGGCTTCCACTACACACTTTCTTAGAGGATCTTTTAAATTCTTAAGATCAGCTCTTTTACCTAAAAGTAAAGACATTCCCCCCAACAAAATCGACTTCCCTGCTCCTGTTTCTCCAGTTATACAAGTTAAACCATGATCCAAATTTACATCCAGATTTTCAATTAAAGCATAGTTGTTTATGACAAGATCTTTTAACAATTTTAATATTCTATGATACTATCAAATATAATTTAGTTTACTAGTTAATTCAAATAAAAGAATTAGTAATTAATTTTTTTCCATTCAGCACCAAAAAATGGAGCAACTTTATTAAGGGTTTTAATTGCTTTTGATAATTTAACTTTTGGTCCATTAGAAAAAATATCAACAATTTCATTTGATTTAGCATCAAAAAAAGTCTTAATTAAATATGAATCTGGTCTTCTAGAATGGAGGTCTTCAAATAACATCAGACTTTTTAAAATGTTGTTTTTAGCTAAAACAGGGTCCTCTATCATAATATCAAGACCTTGACGATGATAAGAATATAAAATTGTTCTAAATTCAAAGTATGTGTTTGATAAAAGAGAATCAATTAACCAAAACCTATTTCTATTTCCATCAATTTGGTTCCATCCCTTATAATTATTTTGCTGAGCTAAGTTTAATATTTTTAATGCTTTATTATAATATATTGTACCAGAATTAATTTTTAAAGAATCCGCCTCTAAACCTAAAATTATATATATATAATAACTTATTAAAGAAATTAAATTTGATTCATAAATTGAACTATTAAAAAATAGAGGCTGAAACTCTTGATAACTAAATGAAATGTCTTTATCTAATAAATTCAATATAGGTGAATCATAATTTGAATTAAAAATAGGTCTTTGAACCTGAATCTGAAAGGTTCCTTGAAAATTTGATGAACTATAATTAGTTAAATTAATTATTAAACTACAAGAAGTTTTTTCTTCAACTAAACGCTTTTTATCAGTCCAAACATTTGTGTTTATAAATTCACTTAAAGACTTTTCTAAAGTTTTAAAAATTTTTTGATTTGTCTGATCAACCAAATTAGAATTAACTATAACCTTACAATCTATTTCTTGAGCGAAAAGATTAAATGAAAATAAAACAATAAGATAATTAAACTTTTTTTTCACTATAAATCAAAATATTATTCATTATATCTCTTGCGACCTTTTTCTTTTCTTTAAGCTCATAAAAAATCGGATCAGAATTTTTAGAAATTATTGTAACCTTATTCATTTTTCCAAATCCAGCATTTTCATCATTTAAAGAATTTAAAACAATTATATCTAATTTTTTTGATACCAATTTAGCTTTAGCGTTATTAATTTCATTATCTGTTTCAAGTGCAAATCCAACTAAAATTTGTTGTTTTTTAAGTTTCCCTAGTTTATATAAAATGTCTTTTGTTTCTTTTAATTCAATATTTCCTAATCCTTTATTTTTTTTTATCTTCTTTCTATGCTTCTTGATAGGAGTGAAATCAGCTATCGCAGCAGCTGAAATAACAATATCAACTGAATTAAATTTACTTTTAACCTTTTTAAACATTTCTTCCGCAGAAACTACATTTATTAAATTAAGATTATCGTTTTTAATTTTCAAATGAGTTGGACCAGAAATTAAAAATACCTCTGCACCTAATTCTAAAGAAGCTTTAGCTAATTCATAACCCATTAATCCAGAAGAATTATTTCCAATAAAACGAACAGGATCAATATACTCATGAGTAGGACCTGCAGTTATTAAGACTTTCTTCTTGTATAAGGGTAATTTTCTAATAATATTATTTTCAATATATAAAATTATTCCTTCAGGCTCCATCATTCTACCCTTCCCTTTCAATCCACTAGCTAAAAATCCTTCAGGAGATGGCAAAACATAATTGCCAAAACTTTTTAATTTCTTAATATTTTTCTTTGTGGCCGGATGATTAAACATATCTAAATCCATAGCAGGAGCTATATAAATTTGACATTTTGAAGATAAATATGTTGCAACTAATAAGTTTTTTGACTCTGCATTTGCCATTAATGAAATTATATTAGATGTAGCGGGAGCTATTATCATTAAATCAGCCCATATAGCCATATCTACATGGTTATTCCATAATGGATTCTGATCATCATTAGAAATAAATTGGTCAAAAACTGGATAATTTGTTAAAGTTGATAAAGTTAAAGGAGTAACAAATTCTTTAGCAGAGGGGGTCATAATAACTTTAACTTTAGCCCCAATTTTAATTAATAACCTTACAAGTATAGGGGTTTTATAAGCGGCAATTCCTCCACATACACCTAGTAGAACATTTTTTCCGCTTAAAATGGACATAATTTATAAATTGGTATCTTCTGATGAAGATCTATGATATATTTTTTGATTAAGCCATTCTTCAATTGCAATAGCATGAGGTTTTGGCAAGCTTTCATAAAATTTCGAAACTTCAATCTGCTCTTTATTTTCAAAAATCTCTTCTAAACTATCATTATGTGTAGCAAATTCATCTAATTTTTCATGAAGTTCTTTCTTTATGTCATGATTTATTTGAGATGTTCTTTTAGCAATAATAGAAACTGCTTCATAAATATTTTTAGTTTTTTCTTCTAATTTATTTTTATTATATGTCTTAGTGCTTAATGAAGCTTTAGACTCTCTGTATTTTGTCATTTTTTATAATTTAAATTTGTTTTAACATTTCAATTTCTTTACCAGCTATTTCAAGTTTTTCTATTAACGAAGTTTCAAAAATAGTTTCAGGGTAATATCTTTTTATTGTTTCATAAATTTTGTTTAAAGATTCTAAACGGTCTATTTTTTTTGAAATTATACTGTTAATAGCTATTTCATAAGAAGATAAAAACTTGTAAAAAAGAGCTTCCTCTCTATATATAGTTCCAGGGTTATTTGCTATAAAATTATCAATTGAATTAATGGCGGCCCTATAATCTCTAATTGTATAATATTGTTTGGAAATTTCAAAATCTTTTTTTTCTAATTTAACCTGCAATTCTTGAATATAAACATTTGCCTCTTCTGCAAACTCACTATTAGGATATTTATCAATAAATATTTGCAAAAGATCCATAGCTTTATGTGTTTCTTTTTGTTCTAAACTATATCTAGGAGATAACATGTATTGAGATTTAGCTTGCATAAAAAGTGCTTCAATTGCTCGATTACTCTTAGGATATGATTTTACAAAATTTTCAAACTGATAAGATGCTAAATAATAATCATTTGTTTGAAAATAGCAATTTGCAAAAAAGAAAACTATTCTTTGATGTTGAGGTTTCCCTTTATATGATGGAATAATTTGCTCAAACAGATTTAAAGCCCTACGATATTCACCATTCTTATAATACTTTTCAGCTGCTTTATTCTTATCACTAATAGTAGCCTTATTTAATATTTTCTGATATTCATTACAAGAAAAAAGAACTGAAAAAAATATTAACGTAAAAGAAAATTTAATTGCATTAAACATTTTGCAAAAATAGTAAAATTTGAAAACTTAAACACAATTCAGTTTATAAATGAATTATTATAACTTAATCAAACTAATGACTCAAAACATCAAATTCTTTTTTAATTGATAATTTTAAATTATTCGAAACTTCAACTAGAGGTAACCTAAGCTTGTTTTTACATAAATTCATTAAGCTACTCAAACACTTAATTCCTGAAGGATTGCCTTCTTTAAATATTAGTTTAATTAAAGGTAGTAATTTATAAAAAATCTTGTATGACTTTTCAGAATCACCTTTTAAACCAAAGTCAATCATTTTTTTAAATTCAGTTGTAGGGCCACCTGCTAATACTGATATTACTCCTGAACCTCCAGCTAAAACCATAGGTAAGGCTAATAAGTCATCACCAGAAATTACATGAAAATCTTTAGGAGCATTTTTCAATAAATCTAATGCCATTGAAAAGTTTCCAGAAGCTTCCTTAATTGCGACAATACTCTTGAAATTCTTAGCTAATTTAATTATTGTTTCACTATCAATATTTACACCAGTTCTAGAAGGAACATTATAAATTATTATAGGATGTTTTGAAACTTTTACTAATTCTTCATAATGTCTATAAATCCCCCTTTGATTTGGTTTATTATAATATGGGCAAACGGATAAAACAGCAGAAAAATCTAGGTTATTAACTCTTTTTATTTCCTCTTTAATTAATTCAGTATTATTGCCCCCTAATCCAATAACTAATGGAATTCTATTATTATTTGTTTCTATGATTAGTTTAATTACTTCTCCCTTTTCTTTCCTATTAAGAGTGGGAGATTCAGAAGTGGTACCTAAAAGAACTATATAGTCGGCACCACCTAAAACTAAATGTTCAACTATTTTTGGGATTGCTTTATAATCAATAGAATCATTATGATCAAAAGGAGTTATCATCGCTACCCCAGTTCCTTTAAGAAATTTCATATCTCTTTTCAATTCTTAATAAACTTTATTATTTCATTTAAAAAAACATCTTTATTTTCAGGCGAAAAACTAAAAACAATATCATTAATCCTTTTATCAGAATTAATAAAACCTGCACTGATTTTTTTATTACATTTTAAACTAATTATATTCATTAAGAATCGATTTGAATTAAAATAATTTATTAATAAATCAAAATCTTGATTTGAAAAAATTTTAGAAGCCCCTGATAAAGATCCAAAAAAAGATATATCATCTTTTTTATATTGATAATTATTAACAAATTGATATTTCTTTTTATTAAAATCTAAAATGAAAATATTTTTTTTTAAAACGTTAAACTTTAAGGCTATATTATCAATAAAAAAATCGTCAAAATCAAAATTATGGCCTATAATTATTCCAATGTTTTTAATTTTTCTTTTAATATTATAATTCTTAACAACTGTTCTTTTTTTAAACAATCGATTAAAAATTAATTTATATAGGTAATTTGAGAAATACTCAAACATGATCTAAATTTATAAATTATAAAAATCTAAATTAAATTAATGAAAAATTGTTTCAAAATGTTTTTAAATGTTATATCTCTAACATTTTTAAAAAGTCCAACTCATCAATTATCATTACTTCTAATTCTTGTGCTTTATTTCTTTTGGCCGGCCCCATTGACTTACCTGCTATTAAAAATGACGTTTTTGAAGAAATAGAATTAGAAATATAGCCGCCATTTTCTTCAATTATTTTTTTTAATTCTTCTCTAGAGAAAGAATTAAAAATTCCCGAAATAACAATTGTTTTTTCAAATAATATGTTAGACTTATTGATAACTTTATTTTCTTTCATATTTAACCCATTATTCTTTAATCTCTCAACTAATTCAATATTAGTTTTTAATGAGAAAAACCTTATGATACTATTTGCAATTCTTTCTCCTATATCATTTATTGAAACTAATTCTTCAAAAGTTGCTTTTGAAATTTGATCAATACTAGGAAACCTTTTAACGATTTTCTTTGCAACTGTTGTTCCAACAAATCTAATCCCCATTCCAAAAAGAACTTTATTAAATTCTTGTTTTTTAGATTTCTTTACTCCATCTAGTAAATTTTCAACCGATTTTTCAGCCATTCTATCAAGACAAATTAGATCATTAAAATTCAACTCATATAAATCGGCAATATTCCTAATTAGCTTATTTTCAAATAAAAGAGAAACCGTCTCAGCTCCAATTCCATCGATATCCATAGCATTTCTAGAAATAAAATGCTGAATCTTACCAATTATTTGGGGTTTACAATCCAAGTCATTTAAGCAATAATGTTGAGCCTCACCTTCAACTCTAAATAATTTAGAATTACACTCTGGACAATTATTGATAAACTTTACACTATTGTTTATATCTCCTCTTTTTCCCTTAAAAACATCAACTATTTTAGGAATTATCTCTCCGCCTTTTTCTACATAAACAGAGTCACCAATTCTTAAATTTAATTTTTTTATCTGATCCGCATTATGTAATGAGGCTCTTTTAACATTTGTTCCTGACAACAATAATGGTGTTAAATTAGCAACAGGAGTAATTGCTCCAGTTCTTCCAACTTGATAAGATATAGATTCAATTTTAGTTATTGATCTCTCCGTTTCAAACTTATATGCAATTGCCCACCTAGGATATTTAGATGTAAATCCTAATTCTTGTTGTTGCCTAATGCTATTAACTTTAATTACAACACCATCAATTTCATAATTCAAATTAGCTCTTTTATTATTCCAAAAATCAATAAATTTATAGACTTCAGCTAATGAATTAGCTTCAATTAAAGATTTTGGAATATCAAAACCCCATTCTCGCGCAGAAATCAAACTATCAAAATGATTTGTAAAGAGACTTTTTCTTAATGAAAGAGCATACATATAAGCTTTTAATGATCGTTTTGAAGTTTCTTTACTGTCTTGAAGCTTTAAAGATCCCGAAGCTGTGTTTCTTGGATTCATAAAGGGATTTTCTCCATTTGAAATCCTATCCTTATTCAATTTCATAAATCTATCTAAACTAATTATTATCTCACCTCTTATATCAAATTTTTTTGGAAAATTCCCCTTTAATTTCAAAGGAATATTTTTAATAGTCTTTACATTTAAAGTTACATCATCACCTTTTAAGCCATCTCCTCTAGTTATAGCTCTAATTAATTCACCATTTTCATATGTAATATTTATGGAGGCTCCATCATATTTTAATTCACAAGTAAAACCAATATTTTCAGAATTTAATATTTTAGAAATCTTTTTTTTCCAAACAATAATATCTTCTCGAGAATAAGTGTTTTCCAAAGAATACATTGGCGCATTATGTTTAACCGTTTTAAAATTTTTTGTAACTCCTCCACCAACCCTTTTAGTAGGAGAATTTGAATCCTCGAACTCTGGATGCAAATTTTCTAAATCACTTAATTCTTTTAAAAGAATGTCAAACTCTCTGTCAGAAATTAAACTTTTATGATTTATATAATATTCATAATTATACTCATGGATTAATGATCTAAGTTTTTTTATCCTTTTAAAATCTATATTCATTATCTTTTTTGAATTTTTAACATTCTATATCTTCCAAAGAAATCTTTTTTGACTTCTAATTTATCAAAAAATACTTTTGAAAATAAACCTTTTAGCTCATTAACAAATATAGGATTGATTTCTAAATATAATAAACCTCCAGATTTAAGATTATTGATTGAAAAATTAATTATTTTTTTATAAAAACCAAGAGGATTATGATTTGGAACAAAAATAGCAGAGGAAGGCTCATAATCTAAAACATTCTTTTTAATATTTGTTTTTTCCTTATAAGTTATATAGGGAGGATTAGAAATAATTATGTCAAGAGACTCTGACCAATCTTCTATTAAATTTATATCTCTACAAAAGAAATTTACATCTGCATTTAATCTTTTAGCATTTTTTTTTGCAATTTTAATAGCATCATTACAGATGTCAATCGAATTAACTTTCCATGATTTTTGTTCTAATTTTAATGTTATTGGGATACACCCACTACCTGTACCTATATCTAAAACAATTTTAGAATAGTTGTCTTTAGACTCAATTTCTAATAACCAAGAAACAAGTTCTTCAGTCTCTGGTCTAGGGATTAAAACTGAAGGGTCAACTTGAAAAATATATTTATAAAAAAAAGTTGATCCAATAATGTATTGAACGGGTTTGTTTTTAATTAATTGATTAAGTGATTTATTAAGAATAGCTTCATTTTTTTTTGAAATAATTTTATTAGGCTCAATCAAAAAAATAATTGAATCCCAGTCGAAATAGTATTTAATTAATTTTTTAAGAATAGAGTCAATTTCAGTTTTAGAGAAATGACCCGACAACTGATTTATATATCTTTCTCTAATTGTTTGAAGTCTCATTCAAAATTCGATCTTTAAAAAAATTAAAATAATAAACTTTTAGACTAATTTTGGTGTTAATATAAACAATGTCCATAATATCTCTTATACAAATTAATTGGAAAAACAATTATTAAATGATGAAAAATATATGCAAAGATGCATCCAGTTAGCGCTAAAAGCTAAAGGATACACTTATCCCAACCCAATGGTAGGGTGTCTTATTGTTCACAATAATAAAATTATTAGTGAAGGGTGGCATAAAAAATATGGTCAAAATCACGCTGAAATAGAAGCGATAAATAAAGTAAAAGATTTATCAATCTTAAGTAAATCTACATTATATATAACCCTTGAACCATGCGTGCATTATGGAAAAACAAATCCTTGTGTTGATAGAATTATTTTAGAGAAAATCCCCAGGATAGTTATTGGTTCAAAAGATATTTCAAAAAAAATTAATGGTAAAGGAATTAAAAAACTTTTAGAATCTGGTTTAAATGTAAGATTTGGTGTCCTAGAAAACGAATGTAATGATTTAAATAAAAGATTTTTTAAATATCATATTCAAAAAAAACCATATATAATTTTAAAATGGGCTGAAAGTAAAGACGGTTTTATAGCTCCGAAAAAAGAATTTAGAAAAAACAAAATGCCTTATTGGCTATCAACAGAATTGTCTAGACAGGTTGTTCATAAATGGAGAGCTCAAGAACAATCTGTTTTAGTTGGAGTTCAAACTGTTATAGATGATGATCCAATGTTAAATGTTAGGGATTATAAGGGGAAGAGCCCATTAAGAATAGTGATTGATCCCAATAATCGAATCCCTGCGAATTCAAAATTGTTAAATGATTCAAGAGAAACTCTTATAATTTCGAATTCTAAAAATATGACTATTAGAAACAAAAAATGGGAGAAAATAAACTTCGATTCATTTTTTGAAAACTTTTTTAAAATATTATTTGAAAAAAAAATTCAATCTATTTTAGTAGAAGGTGGCTATAAAACACTAAAATATTTTATTGATGAGAATTATTATGACGAAATTAAAATTATAAAAACTCAATCTACTTTAAAAAAAGGATTAAGGTCTCCAAAATTTAAAGGAAAGATGGTTTCCAAAGAATACTTAGATGGAGATTTAATTAATACTTTTAAGTAATTTTGTTTTTAAAAGCATCAATTAAAAATTTAGGACATCGAAATGGTTTAAGAGTTTTAGAATTCAAAAAACATAAAGTAGTAGAAGCCTTGCATAAAATCTTATCATCCTGGTTTATCACAATATAAGACAGTTCCATCTTCACAACTGGAATCTTCTCTAACTTAACTCTAATTTTTATTAAGTCATCAAAATATGCAGGATGAATATATTTAATTTTTGCATCTACAAGAGGCATAATAATGCCATTTTTTTCCATTTCAAGATATGAAACTCCTTTTTTCTTTAACCATTCAAGTCGAGCAATTTCCAAATATTTTAAAAAATTACTATGATGAACAAACCCCATTTTGTCTGTTTCACAATATCTAATTAAAAAGGGTTTAGAAAAATAGTCCATTTAAGTAGGATAACTTAAAAATTCTTACAGTTTTTATCACCGACAATATGGTAAAAAAAAAAATTAAAATCAATACCCAAACTAATTTTTTTTTAACTTTTTTTTTTTTTTATTTACGTAATAATTAAAACGAACAAAATTAAATCACAAATACTTAAATAACTTTCAATTTTAATGGCTAATAAAGCTGAGCTTGTATGGGGAAATTGCTTATTGTTTATTAAAGACAATATTCAAACACAAGCATATAAAACTTGGTTTGAGCCAATTGTCCCTGTTAAGCTTTCCGATAATGCTTTAAGCATTCAAGTGCCTAGTAAGTTTTTTTATGAATGGTTGGAAGAACATTACGTTAAACTTCTTAAGCTTTCCCTTACAAAAGAACTCGGAGAAGATGCTAGATTAGTTTATATAATCAAAATGGAGAACACATATGGAAACAGACAGCCCTATACTGAAAGTATTCCAAGTAATAATCATTCAACATTAATTCCTCAAAATGTAGATGCACCTATTTCTACTTCTAGTGCTGAATTGAAAAATCCATTTGTTATTCCTGGAATTAAAAATTTACAGATTGAATCTCAATTAAACCCAAATTACAATTTTGAAAATTTTTTAGAAGGTGATTCTAATAGACTTGCTAGGTCAGCAGGAATTGCTGTTGGAAATAAGCCTGGAGGAACCTCTTTTAATCCTCTCCTTATATTTGGAAATGTTGGTTTAGGTAAGACACATCTAGCTCATGCAATCGGTGTTCATATAAAAGAAAAATATGTTGATAAAACTGTTTTATATATTTCAGCTGAAAAATTTACACAACAATATGTAGAATCTGTAAAGAAAAATACAAGAAATGATTTTATACATTTTTATCAAATTATTGATGTTTTAATAATTGATGATGTTCAATTTTTTTCTGGCAAATCTGGAACCCAAGATGTTTTCTTTCATATTTTCAATCACCTTCATCAAAATGGTAAACAAGTTATACTTACTTCTGATAAGGCTCCTGTTGATATGCAGGATATTGAACAAAGATTACTTTCAAGATTTAAATGGGGACTTTCAGCTGAACTACAACAACCGAGTCTTGAAACAAGAATATCTATTCTAAAAAATAAATTATTTAGAGATGGGGTTGAGCTTTCAGAAAATATTATTGAATATATCGCAAAAAATATTAAATCGAATATTAGAGAGTTGGAGGGTGCTATTATTTCTTTGATCGCACAATCATCCTTTAATAGGATTGAAATTACACATGAGCTTGCTAAAGAAATAGTTGATAAATTTGTAAAAAACAATAAACGTGAAGTTTCCATAGATTATATTCAAAAAATTGTTTCCGAATATTTCCAAATGAATATAGATACACTACAATCTAAAACAAGAAAAAGACACATTGTTCAAGCAAGACAATTAGCAATGTATTTTGCTAAAAAATTTACAAAGGCATCTCTTGCAAGTATTGGTAGTCAAATAGGAAAAAGAGATCACGCAACTGTTCTTCATGCTTGTAAAACTGTTGATAATTTAACTTTTACAGATAAACAATTTAGAAAATATGTAGAAGATCTAAATCAAAAACTTACTTTATAATAATTTTTTTTAATTATTTTCCTATAACCATATATTTTCATAAACTCTTAATTTATATTTACATATAATGGAATTTATTTTAATATTATAACTATAGCAAATATTCTAAAATAGAAATGATTACTAAAAGAAAAACTAAAAAAGGAAGGCTCTATTTAATTCCAACTTTTATCGGTGAAGAAAGTAAAAAACAAATATCAATTTTATTAAAAAATTTAATAAATGACACTAATTATTATATAGTAGAAAAAGAAAAAAATGCAAGAAGATTTATTAAATATATTTGTCCTGAAAAAAATCAAAATTCAATATTTTTTTATATTTTAAATAAACACTCAGAAAGCTATCTAAATACATTTTTAACCCCTTGTTTAAAAGGATTAAATATTGGGCTTATGTCAGATGCTGGATGTCCTGCTATTGCTGATCCTGGTTCGATAATTGTCAAGCTGGCTCATGAAAAAAAAATCAAAGTTGTTCCTATAATAGGTCCTTCATCTATATTATTAGCAATGATGAGCTCAGGATTTAATGGTCAAAATTTTGCCTTTAATGGTTATTTGCCAATTAATAAAAATGAACTTAAAATTAAGTTAAAAAAATTAGAAACTAAATCACAATTAGAAAATCAAACTCAAATATTTATCGAAACACCATACCGTAACACAAAATTGTTTAAATCTATGATGGAAATTTTAAATCCTAATACAGAATTATGCATTGCCTCTAATCTAAGTATGGAAAATGAATTCATCTTAACATGTTCAATAAAAAAATGGAAAAACAAAAAGGGAATGGACCTAAATAAAAAACCTGCTATTTTTTTAATTCATAAAATGCTATCTATATAATTTTTTCTTATTTAACCAATTAATATATTTCTTCCTATAGTAATTATGTTTTTTAAGAGATTTTGAAAATTTATGATAACCAGGATTAGTTGGGTCAGCAACAAAAAATAAATACTTATGATTTTCTGAATTTAAAACTGAATTAATAGAAGAAAGATCTGGCATAGAAATAGGCCCTGGAGGAAGACCTTTATATTTGTATGTGTTGTATAATGAGTTTATTTTAAGATCTGAAAATAGAACCCTTTTAATAATTGTGTCAAAATTATCGTTAATTAATTTAATAGAGTAAATTATTGTTGGGTCAGCTTGAAGTAACATTCCTTTTTTTATCCTATTAAGATACACTCCAGCAATCCTATTTCTTTCATCAGCTTTTGATGTTTCTTTTTTAATGATTGAAGCCAAAACAGAAACTTGAAGTGGATTTATACCTTTATCTTTGGCTTGATTAACCCTTTCGATTGACCAAAATCTTCTGTATTCTTTTAACATTCTATTTCTAAAGTTAACAGCAGAAGTATTCCAATAAAAATCATATGTATTTGGCAAATACATTGAAATGGCATTATATAAATTAAAATTTTCTTTTCTTAAAAAAAGGGAATCTCTAAATGCTGTAATTAAACTCAAACTGTCAGGGTCGATTTGTTTAGAAATTCTTCCAGCTAATTTTTCTAATCTATCTTGATTATTAAAAGTTATTTTAACTGTTAAACCTTTTCCTCTTAAAATATTAATGATTTCATTGTTGTTAGATTTCATGTCAATTTTGAATTTTCCAGATTTAACTCCTAATGAATATTTTTTTACTTTAGCTGCTATTCTAAAATTATTAATTGATTTCAAATGAGGTTTTAATAGCAATAAAACATCATTATATGAAGATTTATTTGGCACATATAA
>CABXRK010000015.1 GCA_902514625.1 uncultured Bacteroidota bacterium | reverse complement strand
GATCAAGTGAAAAACACTTAGCAGGCAAAAAAATTGTAAATGCTTTCATTTATGGAATGCAAAAACTTAAGTTAAAGTATGAGGTCATTGTTAAGTTGGATGCTGATATAATTTTACCTAAAGAGTATTTTGAAATTTTATCTATTCAATTTAAAAATAAAAAAACAGGGATTGCAGGAGGATATCTTTATGAGGAAGCAAATAATGGTAAGTGGATTAAAAGTCATCCAATGCATAAAGATCACATAAGAGGAGCAATTAAATCCTATTCTAGGAATTGTTTTAAAAAAATTGGAGGGTTAAGAAAATCTATGGGCTGGGACACAGTAGATGAAATTTTAGCAATCTATTATGGTTTTACAATCAAAACTGTTTCAGAGCTTAAGGTATTACATTTAAGAAAAACAGGGGGTCGTTTTTCACATACACTAGGAAAGATTCAAGGAGAAGCATTTTATAAAATAAGATATGGGGTTTTAATAAGCGTATTAGCAGCCGTAAAAACATTTTATTTAAATAAAAATTTAAAATATTTTTTAAATGTTTTATTTGGAATTATTTCTGCAAATATAAAAAGGCCCGAATTTATAGTAAATGAGAATGAGGGCAAATTTATTAGAAAGTATAGGGTGAATAATTTAAAAAAAAGGGTTAGTGCCTTTTTTAATATATTTGATTTGTAAATTAATTAGATGAATATACTTATTATCGGAGCTGGAGGAAGAGAGCATGCATTAGCTTGGAAACTATCAAAAAGTTTAAATTGTGAAAATTTGTATGTTGCCCCTGGAAATGCTGGAACGGAAAAATTTTGTAAGAATTTGCCTATAGAGGCTAATAATTTTGAAGGAATTAAAAAAGCCATAATTAAGCATTCGATAGGAATGATTATTATTGGACCAGAAGATCCATTAGTAAATGGAATTCATGATTATTTAGTTTCTGATAAAAATACACAAAAACTAGCTATTATTGGTCCAAAAAAAGTTGCTGCCCAATTGGAGGGGAGTAAAGAATTCGCAAAAGAATTTTTAAAAAGACATAATATCCCTACGGCTAAATATAAGAGTTTTACATCAGCAACAATTGATTTGGGAATTAAATATTTAGAATTGATGAGCCCTCCATATGTTTTGAAGGCAGATGGGTTAGCTGCGGGGAAGGGCGTTTTAATCATAAAAGATTTAGACGAAGCTAAAGCTCAATTAAAAGAGATGTTGTTAAATGATAAATTTGGCAAAGCCTCTAATAAAGTTGTTATTGAAGAGTTTTTAAAAGGGATTGAGCTTTCGTGTTTTTTATTAATGGATGGGAAGAATTATAAAATTCTTCCTATGGCAAAAGACTATAAAAAAATTGGAGAAAAGGATACTGGTCTTAACACTGGAGGGATGGGAGCTATTTCTCCAGTTCCTTTTGTTGATAAGTCATTTAAAGAAAAAATAAAGAATTTAATAATTGACCCTACAATTAAAGGGCTCAAGTTAGATAAAATTGTTTTTCAGGGGTTTATTTTTATTGGGCTAATAAAGGTTGGTCAAGACCCATATGTAATAGAATATAATGTTAGGATGGGGGATCCAGAGACAGAGGTGGTTTTCCCAAGGATTAAAAATGATATCGTTGAACTATTTATGGCAACTGCCAGAAAGAATCTTGATAAAATAAATTTAGAGATTGACAATAGAGCTGTTGCAACAATAATGGCGGTATCAGGAGGTTATCCAGAAAATTATCAAAAGGGATTTAGAATAAATGGAATTGGAGAGGATTCAGAGAGTTTATTTTTTCATGCGGGAACAAAAATTAATTTTAATGGAGATGTTGTGACTTCTGGGGGAAGAGTTATTGCAGTTTCTTCATATGGGAAAGATTATAATGAGGCAATTAAAAAGTCATACCAAGAAATTAAAAAAATAAGTTTTGAAGGAATGAATTACAGAAAAGATATAGGTTTCGATTTATAGAAATGAATGAGCCGTAATTTCTTTATTTTCTTCCCCTTTATCGTTAAAATTTTTTAGCTTAATCATCCAATATATAAAGGCAATTAAACCAATTAAGAATAATAAAAAATTTATCCCATTTGCAATCCACCAATTTATTTCTTGAAATGATCGCAGAGAGTTAAATGGCAAAAAAAAGAATTCTTCAAATAAGAATTGAATATTTTTAAAAAAATCTTTCATTTAAATAATTATTTCACAAATATAACAAAAATGTAAATGAGTATTTTAAAAATTTAAATCCTCTTTTCCTCTATTGAGTTCTCTTATTGGAAGTAGATTTTAATTTTATAAATTTTTAATCCTTCTTTATAAAATAAGTCTTCAGAATAGTTTAATAAATAGTATTTTTGTCTAAAGAAATAGAAAGTTACTAATATATGATTAGTGAAAAAGCCTCAGAGATTTTTAAAAAAACCATCAATGACTATCATTTATTGGATTCAATTGATCAACCTTTTAGAAATCCGTATAAATTGAATTCTATCGATAATCTTTTATATAGAAAAAGTTGGATAGATACTATTCAATGGCATTATGAAGATTTAATTAGAGATCCTAAAATTAACGAGAAAGAAGCCTTGGAACTGAAAAGAAAAATTGATGTTTCAAATCAGGAAAGAACTGATACAGTAGAATTTATTGACAGTTATTTTTTAAAATTTTTTGAAAGTGTTAAGCCAAAGCAGAAGGCTACAATAAATACTGAGAGTCCAGCGTGGGCATTAGACAGATTATCTATTTTAGAACTTAAGATTTATCACATGAGAGAAGAATCTTTAAGAGAAAACGCTAATAAAATTCACAGGGAAACGTGTAGCAGTAAATTGTCCATTCTTATTGAGCAAAAAAAGGATTTATCTCAAGCAATTGATCAGCTCTTAAAAGACATTAAAAATGGAAATAAATTTATGAAAGTTTATAAGCAAATGAAAATGTATAATGATGAGGATTTAAATCCAATATTATATGGTTTAAAGGGTTAAATAATTGAAAAAGATTGATCATATTTTAGTTCTTCGTTTCTCAGCTTTTGGAGATGTAGCTATAATGATACCAGTTATTAGATGTTTAATACACAAATACCCTAATTTGGAATTAACTATTGCAACAAAAAAAAGATATTTTGGCATTTTCAATGAATTTAAAAAAATCAAATTGTTTTCAGTTGAAACTGAGGACCAACACAAAGGCATATTAGGGCTTTTTAAGTTATATAGTGATTTAAAAAAAATTAAACCTACTGCGGTTGCAGATTTACACTCTGTTTTAAGAACTAATTTTTTAGAGGTTCTTTTTAGATTAAGTTTTTTTAAATATAAACGAATTTTTAAAGGAAGAAGAGAAAAATTAAAATTAATAGCTAAAAAAAATAAAAAATTTCAGCCATTAACTCCAACTATTTACAGATATGTTGAGGTTTTTAGAAAATTAGGATTTCAAATAGATTTAGGAGAGCATCAATTTCCATTAAAGCCAAATTTACCAAAAAAACTTAATATTAGAAATTTAAGCCGTAATTTTAAATGGGTAGGGATTGCTCCATTTGCTTCATTTCCCGGAAAGATATATCCATTAGATTTAATGCAAAAAGTTATAGCTTTTTTACAAAAAGAACATCAGGTTTTTCTTTTTGGAAATGGCAAAAAAGAATTAAAACAAATTTTGATTTGGCAAACAGCATATAATAATGTGGCGTCTTTTTCTGGGAAATTAGCTTTAGATGAAGAATTAGCATTAATTTCTAATTTAGATTTGATGATTTCGATGGATTCATTAAATGGACATTTAGCAACTAATATGGGGGTAAAAGTAGTTTCAATTTGGGGCATGACTCATCCTTTTTTAGGATTTGCGCCATGGGGGCAAACGGATAATAATAATTTATTTATTGACAGAAATAAGTTCCCAAAAATTCCTACTTCAGTTTATGGAGATAAAATACCTAAAGGATATGAATTAGCGTTCAGATCTTTATTAGCTAAAGATGTAATAGAAAAAGTTTTAGAGGTTCTAGAGTCTAGACATCATCATAATCAACAATAATTTTTTTAGATTTTGGCATTGAAATACAGGTTAAGATTAGGCCTTCTTCAATTTCATCCTCAGTAAGAATTTGATTATTGACCATTTTAACTTCACCTTCTTTTAGTCTAGCAATACAAGTACTGCAGACACCGCCTTGACAGGAATAAGGGACATCAATATTATTATTTAGAATAGTTTCAAGAATAGTATCTGATAGCGAAAGGGAAATATTGTAAGTTAGCTCTTCATATTTTAACTCTAAAGATGATTCGATGTTTTTATCTTCAGATAATTTATTTTTATTTAGAGTTGGAATATTAGAGTTAAATAATTCGTAAGATATATTTTCTTTAGAAATAGATTTATTTATAAGAATTTCTTTTATGGAATCTGTCATATTGTTTGGCCCACAGATATAATAGAAATTAATAGGGGCGCTAATAATTTTAAAAACAGCATTTATTGTACCCTTATCTATTCTTCCAAAAACGGAATTAGGCTCAGAACTTTGACTAAACAGCCAAAAAATGGTGAGTTGATCAGGATAATTTTTTTCTAGTTCTTTAAGTTCAATATAGAACATAGTGTCTTCAATGTTTTTGTTCCCATAAAGTAGAGTAAAATGATTATTAGAGTTAGAAAAAATAGAAGATTTTAAAATTGAATAAATAGGAGTAATTCCACTTCCAGCGGCAAACCCTAAAAGGTTTTTTGTTTCACTAGTTGGGTTATATAGAAAGTTGCCTTTTGGAGGATTTACATGAATTATGTCTCCAATTCTTAATTTTGAATTAAGAAATTCGGAACACAGACCATTTTTTAATTTTTTTACAGCAATCCTAAAGTTTTTTTCTAATGGAGTTGAACAAATAGAATAAGCTCTTCTAATAGTTTGATTTTTTATTATGACCTCAAGTGTTACAAATTGACCAGCCTTAAAAAAAAATTTGGATTCAAATTCTTTTGGGATATCAAAACCGATAACTTTAGAGTTAGGAGTAAGCTCTTGAATATAATTAACTTTTAAAGGGAGGGAATCAGTCATTTATAAGAAATATATAAAGGGGTGAAAAATTTATTAAAAAAGGCAAGTTTCAACTCAAATATTCCATAAATATAGTATTTATTCTTAAAATTAAATTTTTTGTTTTTCAAAAAAATATACATAAAAGTTTTATACTAAAAATCACATTTTACTGTTATATTAATAAAACAATAAAACTTGGAAAAGCATTTTTATAAAACGACATTAATTTTAATATTATTTTTTTTTGGATGTTCAACTCAAAAAGATAATTTTTTAAACAGAAATTATCACAAATTAAACACAAAATATAATGTTCTTTTTAATGGGGAAGAAGCATTCCAAATAGGCAAAAAGATATTAGAAAAAAATAAAAAGGACAATTTTTATAAGATATTAGAAGTAGAGCCAATTAAATTTGATTCTGAAAATTTATTTGACACGTCTTCCATACCGAGTTTTAGTTTGGCAGAGGAGAAAGCAGCAAAGGCTATTCAAAAACATTCCATGAAAATTAATGGGCTTCAAAGAAATAATGAGATTCATTCCAGCTATTTACTTCTAGGTAAATCAAGGTATTTTGATAGAAGATTTTTCCCTGCTCTTGAAGCATTTAATTTTTTATTAGATCAATATTCTAACAAAAAGATTTATAATGAAGCTAGATTATGGCGAGAAAAAACCAATCTAAGGCTAGGAAATGAAGATTTGGCTATTAGTAATTTAAAAAAAATATATAAGGATTTTTCAGCGAATAGAGCTCTAACTTCTGAAGTTAATTCAACTTTAGCTCAGGCATATATTAATCTAAACAATAAAGATTCTGCTTTAGTCTATATAAAGAAAGCTTCAAGAGGAGGTGGTAAACTGAAAAGTTTTGTAAGACACAGATTTATTGAAGCACAATTATATGAAAGTTTTAAAATTAAGGATTCATCATTATTAGCGTTTAATTCAATAGTTAAACAAAAAAGAAAAGTCCCTAGACAATTATGGATTCAAGCCAAATTAAATGCTATAAGATTATCCTTTGAAATTAGCAATAAAAATTCTTTTAAAGAATTAAATAGTTTAAGTAAAAATGTTGAAAATAAAATATTTAAACATTATATTTTTAGAACTCAAGCCATTTTATTAATGAAAAAAGGTGAAGATAGTGTGGCTTTAAATTACTATAAAAAATCATTATTTTCGCCATACATAGATTTGGATACCAAGAAAATTAACTATAGAGATTTGGCAAATTATTATTATAAAAAAAATAATTATATCGCCACTGGTAAATATTTAGATAGTTTAATTTCAAATTTAGAAAGCAACAATTTGGAAAAGAAAAAAATTGTAAGAGAAAAAAAAGCGTTGGAATTGGTTATTAAATATGAAAGTAGTATTAAAAAAAATGATAGTATTCTTCAGCTTACTAAACTTAGTAGGCAGAAGCAAATAGATTATTTTAAGAATTTTATTATAAATAAAATGAACAAGAAAACAAAGCCTAATCTAGAAGAGAATTTAAAAGGCAAAAATTTTAATAATAAAGGATTTTATTTTTATAATTCGACACTTATTTCTTTAGGAAAAAAATATTTTATAAATAAATGGGGGAACCGACCAAATGTTGATAATTGGAAGTATTCTGATCATGTTAAAAAGGGGAGTTTTATTAACGAAGAATTTGTTGTTGAGTCTGATAAGGATTTAAACAATTATGAATCTTTTGAAAGATATATAAATAAAATTCCAAAGGGAGAGAAAGCAATAGATAGTATAAGGCAAGAAATAAATGAAAGTTATTTAAAATTAGGAATTATTTATAAAGAAAAATTTAATAATTATTTTTTATCATTTCAAAAATTAGAAAAACTTTTAGAAAGCTATCCTAATGAAAATCAAGAAGCAAACGCCTTATATCAACTTCATGTTCTTAATAAAGAATATAATAAAAAGGATTACAATTTCTATTCTCAAAAAATATTAAAGAAATTTCCTAAATCAATTTATGCCAGTAAAATAAAAGACACGTTTAATGTAAAAAACAATAACACTATTACACCTAAGCGGATTTATAATAATTTTTTGAAATTATTTGATAATCAAAAGTATTTAAAGATTATAAATTCAGCTCCAGAAATGGAAAAATATCTGAAAGCCACAGAATATGCTTCAAAATTAAAATTATTAATTAGTAATTCTATTGGCAGGCTAGATGGCTATGAATTATGGAAGAAAGAATTAGAGTCTTTGATTGAAAAGTACCCAGATTCGGATGAGGCTAATTTTGTTAAAAAAAATATAAGAACACTAAGCATTAAGGATCAAAATAGAAATAATTTTTCTAAAAGAAAATTCAGTAGTTATAAATGGATTTTCCCTTTTAATAATAAAGATTCAATAAATGAAAATAGAATAAAAAAGTATTTTTTAAATTATATTCAAAGTGTTCCTAAGTTAAATTGGAAAGTTTCAAAAGATGTATTTAATAGAGAACTTAATTTAATTGTTATTCATATGAATAAAGTAAATTTTTATAAGGATTCTTTAATTAAAAATCTTAACAATAAATTCGATTCTAAAGTTTTTTCAAAAAATTTTGTACTTTTGAACTCCGAATATTTAAATATGCAGATGCATAAGATATATCCTGAAAAATAATTTTATATAATGTCATGAAAAATCAAGAAGCTAATGGTCAGCCTAATCGAATTGAAATAGGGACAAGAATTATTGGAGATATTACTTCTGATGCCGATTTTAGAATTGACGGAAAATTAGAAGGAACTATTACAACTTCAGGTAAAGTTGTAATAGGAAAGGATGGCTATATAATCGGTAAAATTAAGTGTGAATATGCCGATTTTGAGGGCAATTTTTCAGGAAAATTAGAGGTTAAAGAAGCATTAACTTTAAAATCTTCTTCTTCAGTTGAAGGCGAAGTTAAAATATCAAAATTAATTGTTGAATCAGGGGCTAAATTTAATGCTAAATGTGTAATGAAAACAACTTCTGAAGTTAAATCTATTTCAGATTCACGTGAAAAAATCGCCTAACAATTGGATAGGATTTTCTTCTCTTACTATTCAGATAGCAGTAATAGTTTATTTTGCAGTTCAAATTGGCAATTGGTTAGATGTCAAGTTTAATGAAAATAATTTTTTCACTTTTCTTACGTGTATATTTTCAATTATTATAATTATTTATCTTATAATTAAACAAACGAAAAAATTTAAAGATTAATGAGGCAATTTTTATCTTGCTGGGCTTTAAATTTTACAGTAATTTATTTTTTATTTTTTTTGGGGCACTTTGGAGTTTTAAAATTTTTAAACTCTTCTTTGTTTGAATTCAATTTATTAATCTCCTATTTTTTTAATTTTTTATTTTCTTTAATTATAATAATAGTTCTTATAAAAAACATTTTAAGTTTAAGTCCTCAAACAGGTTTTATTTTCATGTTTTTAAGTGGGTTAAAGTTTTTTGTATTTTTTGTATTTTTTTACCCAATCTTTAAACAAGACGGGGTCATTCAATTAATTGAAAAAACAACTTTTTTAATCCCATATTTTATAGGACTTTTATTAGAAATTTACATTGTAGGATTTAAAACAAAAAATTAGCACACTTTATACTAAAAAAAACAAAAATATAACCTCTAAAATTCAAATAATTTTAAACTAAAATATTACATTTGCAAGGACTTTAAAATTAAATGATAAAGACAAATAATAAAATTAGAAGTTTAAAATTTTTTTTATTCATTGGAGTAATATTTATTACAGTTTTTGTGAATGCGAAAGACAAAGAAGAAAAACTTAATTCTAAAGAACTTCAAAAAAAAGAAATTAAGGATTATATTGCTCATCATCTAGAAGATTCATATTATTTTGATTTATTTTCTTATACCAATGATAAAAATGAAAAGAAGTATATTGGTTTTCCATTGCCAATTATTTTATGGGATAATGGGGTTAAAATTTTTTCTTCTTCAAAATTTAATCACGGGAAATCAGTAGTTAATATTCACGGGAATTTTTATAAAATTTATCACAATAAAATTTATAAAACTGATTTTTCAGGAACAATAAATTATGATAAAAATAATCATCCTTCCAACTTCAGGCCTTATGATTTTTCAATTACTAAAGGAGTTAGTGTGATTATTTTAACTTCAATTTTAATGTTTGTGTTGTTTCGTAGTTTAGCAAATTCGTATTCTAAAAATAAAGGTTTAGCTTCTGGATTAGGCCGTTTTTTTGAACCGATAGTGATTTATATCCGAGATGAGATTGCAATCCCTAATATAGGCGAAAAGAATTATAAAAAATATATGAGCTTTCTTCTTACTATTTTCTTTTTTATATGGTTTTTAAATATGCTAGGATTAACACCATTTGGGATTAATGTTACCGGCAATATTGCTATAACATTTTCTTTAGCGATTCTCACCTTTATTATTACAAATTTTACTGCAAATAAAAATTATTGGGCACATATTTTTTGGATGCCAGGTGTGCCAACTTTAATGAAAATTGTTTTGGCTCCAATTGAGGTTTTAGGTGTGTTTATAAAACCTTTTACTTTAATGCTTCGACTGTATGCCAATATGCAGGCAGGGCATATTGTTATGATGAGTTTGATCGCTTTAATGTTCATTTTTTATAATTGGATTGGAAGTAGTTTGTCTTTTTTTTTAGCTTTTTTCATTTCAATTATTGAACTTTTTGTGGCGTTATTACAGGCTTATATTTTTACAATTCTATCTGCCCTTTATTTTGGTTTTGCAAATGAAGAACATGAACATAATGAAACACATTGAAAAAAAAGTTTAATTAATATAATTTTATAAATATGGAAATACCAGCAATTATAGGAGCAGGATTGGCTGCAATAGGAGTAGGAGTAGGCATTGGTTTAACGGGAAAAGGCGCTATGGAAGCTATTGGAAGACAACCTGATGCTTATGGAAAAATTCAAACAGCAATGTTAATTGCAGCAGCGCTTGTTGAAGGATTTGGGTTTGCAGCTATTTTTGCTGTAGGCTAAAATGTAAAATTTTCCCGCATTAGTGTTTCTTTTGTGGGAAAAAATTTAAATTAATTTAAAATGGAAAAATTATTACAAGAATTTTCAATTGGACTGTTTTTTTGGCATTCTATTATTTTTATCACTTTAATTTTTTTATTGAAAAGATTTGCATGGAAACCCATTTTACAAGCAATTAATGATAGAGAAAATAGTATTAGAGATGCTATTGAGTCAGCAGAAAAAGCTAAAATTGAAATGGAGAATTTAAAGGCTGACAATAAAAAAATTCTTAAAGAAGCCATGATTGAAAAAGAAAAGCTTTTAAAGGAGGCTAAAGAAATAAGACAAAAAGTTATTGATAAAGCCAAAGATGAAGCAGGAGAACAAGCTTTAAGAATAATCACTGAAGCGAATGAAACTATAGAAAGTGAAAAAAACGCTGCAATTGCAGAAATTAAAAATCAAGTTGTTAATTTATCAATTGATATAGCAGAAAAGGTATTGAAAAAGAAATTAGAGAATGAGAAGAATCAAATGGAGTATGTAAATGATTTGGTTAAGGACGTTAATTTAAAACAATAATGAAATCTAATTTAGCAGCAAATAGATACGCAAAAGCATTGCTTTCTTATGCAATTGATAATAATCAAATAGAGATAGTTAATAATGATATTCAAAAAATAGAATTAACCTTTATTAAAAATGACGAGTTGAATATTTTTATTAAAAGTAGAATTATTAATAATAGGGTTAAGCTTAATACAATAGAATTGATCTTTAAAGATTGTAGTTTATTAACAAAAAGACTATTTGTCTTACTATATAAAAATAATAGAATTAATTTATTAGATGGTATATCCAAAAATTTTCTTTCACTATATAATGCATTTCAAGGAAAACAAATTTTGGTTGTTACATCAGCAGCGCCTTTAGATCAAGAAATCAAAAAGGAAATTCTTAATAAAGTAAAAAAATTTACAAATAAAAAAATTACAATAGAAAATAAAATAAGAAAAAGCATAATAGGTGGTTTTATTTTAAGGCTTGGAGATATTGAATACAATGCAAGTTTTCAAAATAAGCTAAATGATATAAAACAAAAATTTACTAATACTAATTTATCAACATTATAAGTTATGGCAGAAATCAAGCCTGCTGAAATTTCAGCAATTTTAAAAAAACAACTTTCAGAACAGAATTCTTCAGCAAGTTTAGGAGAGGTAGGAACAGTATTGGAAGTAGGAGATGGGATAGCTCGAGTTTATGGCCTTTCAAATGTTCAATATGGAGAACTTGTTAAATTCGATTCTGGTCTTAACGGAATTGTTTTAAATTTAGAACAGGATAATGTTGGGATTGTTTTATTAGGACCTTCAAAAGAAATAAAAGAGGGAGATACTTTAAAAAGGACTCAAAGGATAGCTTCAGTAAATGTAGGAGAAGGTATTATTGGCAGGGTTGTTGATACATTGGGGGATCCAATAGATGGTAAAGGATCTATTGAAGGAGAATTATATGAAATGCCATTGGAAAGAATAGCTCCTGGAGTAATTTATAGACAACCAGTTAATGAGCCGTTACAAACGGGAATTAAGTCTATTGATGCTATGATTCCTGTTGGAAGAGGTCAGAGAGAATTAGTCATTGGTGATAGACAAACTGGAAAAACAACGGTTTGTATAGATACAATTTTAAATCAAAAAGAATTTTATGATGCTGGTGAGCCAGTTTATTGCATCTATGTTGCAATAGGACAGAAAGCATCTACTGTTGCGGGAATAGCTAAAATATTAGAAGATAAAGGGGCTCTAAAATACACAACAATTGTAGCAGCAAATGCTTCAGATCCATCTCCTATGCAAGTTTATGCGCCTTTTACTGGTGCTGCTATTGGAGAATATTTTAGAGATACTGGGCGTCCCGCATTAATAATATATGATGATTTGTCAAAGCAAGCAGTAGCCTATCGAGAAGTTTCTTTATTATTAAGGAGACCTCCTGGAAGAGAAGCTTATCCAGGAGATGTTTTTTATTTACATTCTCGTTTGCTTGAAAGATCGGCTAAAATAATAAATGACGATAAAATTGCTAAGAAGATGAATGATATGCCGAGTTCTATAAAAAGTCTTGTAAAAGGAGGAGGGTCGCTTACTGCACTACCTATAATTGAAACTCAAGCAGGAGATGTTTCTGCTTATATACCTACTAATGTCATTTCAATTACTGATGGACAAATTTTTTTAGATGGAGATTTATTTAATTCAGGGGTTAGACCAGCGGTAAATGTAGGAATTTCTGTTTCTAGAGTAGGAGGAAATGCACAAATTAAATCAATGAAAAAAGTTTCAGGAACATTAAAATTGGATCAAGCAGCTTACCGTGAATTAGAGGCTTTTGCTAAGTTTGGGTCTGATCTGGATCCTGCTACTCTTAATGTTATTGAAAAAGGAAGAAGAAATGTTGAAATATTAAAGCAGAATCAGAATAACCCATTTACGGTTGAAGATCAAACGGCAATTATTTATATTGGATCAAGAAATTTGCTTAAAACAATTCCTGTTGAGAGTGTAAAAGATTTTGAAAAAAATTATATTGAGCGATTAAATTCTAAGCATAGAAAAGTTTTGGATATAATTAAGTCAGGGAAGTTGACAGATGAGGTTCTTCAAACACTTGAAAAAGTTGCTAAAGAACTGGTTGTCCAATTTGAACAGTAATTTTATATGGCAAATTTAAAAGAAATAAGAAATAGAATTGCATCGGTTTCTTCTCAAATGAGAATAACTAGTGCAATGAAAATGGTTTCTGCAGCTAAGCTTAAAAAAGCGCAAGAAAGCATTTTGGCTATGAGACCGTATTCTGAAAAGTTAAACCAGATAATTAAAAATTTAACTATTTCATCTGAAATGGATAATACCCATCCTCTTTGTGATATTAGAAAAATTAAAAGAGTTTTGATTATAGCAATAACCTCAAATAGAGGGCTTTGCGGAAGCTTTAATTCCAATGTTATAAAGGGAGTAATTAAAAATATCGAAGCAGAGTACTCTAATAAAGAAGTTGAGATTTTAACACTCGGGAAAAAGGGTAATGATATTTTAGGGAAAAAATATAAAATTGTCTTAAATGACAATAAAATTTTTGATGATTTTACTTATGAAAATTCTTCTAAGATTTCTGATTTTATAATTGAAAAATATATATCTCAGGTTTATGATAAGGTCATAATTGTATATAATCAATTCAAAAATGCTGCAACTCAAATATTAAATTTTGAAAATTTATTGCCTATTAATTTTTCAAATCAAGAACAAGAAGAATCATTTGATTATATTTTTGAACCATCTCATCAAGAAATAATATATAAGTTATTACCAAAATCTATTACAATTAAATTGTATAAGGCATTAAAGGACTCTTATGCTAGTGAGCATGGAGCAAGAATGACAGCAATGCATAAAGCCACTGATAATGCCACTGAATTAAGGGATCAATTAAAGCTCACCTATAACCAAGCGCGACAGGCTTCAATAACTAATGAAATTTTAGAAATTGTAGGTGGAGCAGAAGCATTAAAAAATTAAAAAAGTTAATAGTTGAATTACCTTATTTAAATACCCAGGTATTTTCAAAAAAATCTTTTTGTATTTTTATTTTAAATTTAATTTATGGTTAGAATTCCTATAGTAAATGAATCCCCTTACAAGTTACCTGAGTATGCTACAGAATTTTCTGCAGGTCTGGATTTAAGGGCTTTTATTGCAAATTCTATAGAGCTTAAGCCATTAGAGAGAGTTATTATAAAAACAGGATTAAAATTAGCTTTGCCAAAAGGGTATGAAGCACAAATAAGACCAAGGAGCGGCTTAGCAATAAAACATGGTATTTCAGTTTTAAACTCGCCTGGGACAATTGATTCTGATTATAGAGGGGAAATAGGGGTAATATTGGTCAATTTATCTAAAAATGTCTATATAATAGAATCAGGAGATAGAATAGCTCAGATGATTATTGCAAAGCATGAAGTTGTTGATTGGGATTCAGTTAAGGAGTTAAGCAAATCTTTACGAAATGAAGCTGGATTTGGAAGTACAGGAAAAGAATAGAAATTAATGGGTTCAATTAAGTATGAAAATTAATTTTTTTACAAATAAAACTTTAGGATTAATTATATTTTTTTTTCTTATTAATTCATGTAAGTCAGTTAAGGTATTACCTGACAATAGCCCAATTAAGGATATTTCAATTAAGACTTTGACTAAAAAGTTTGATAATAGAAATATTTCTATTAAAAATTTTAGAGCTAGAATAAAGGTTAATTATAATAATCAAAAAAGAAATCAGAGTTTATTTTTAAACCTTAGGATAAAAAATAAAGAAGCAATTTGGATTAGTGCAAATATGTTGGTTCCAATAGCGAAAGCTTTGATTACTTCTAATGAAATATCTTTCTATGAAAAATTTCAAAAAACATTTATTAATGAGGAGATAGATGTAATTAATAAGTATTTGGGATCTGATTTTAATATTTTGGATATTCAAAATATATTTTTAGGAAATCCAATTTCGGACTTCAAAAAAGTAAAATTTAAAAGAATTTCAAATCCAAATTATTATGTATTATCTCAGGTAAAGGATGAAAATTACTTTCAGCCCACATATTTTTTTGATCCGACCACTTTTTTACTTAAAGAGCAAAGGTTTTTTATTCGAAATTCAGGCCAACAATTAACCATAACATATAGGAAACACCAATTAATATATGGAATAAAATACCCTAAGCAAATTGAAATTTCCTTATTAAATAAAGAAAGTAAATTAAGCCTCTCTTTAGAATTTATTAAAATTGATTTTCCAAAAGATTTAGGGATTCCTTTTAAAATACCAGAAGGGTATAAAAAAATTAATTTATAATGAAAAACTATAAAAAGCATAAAAGCCTTTTTATTTTATATTTTTTGATATTGACACTGCCGTATTGTACTTTTTCACAAGAAACAAAGCAAAAACGATTAGAGATCGAAAAAGTTGATTTGGAAAAAGAGATAGTTAAAATAAACTCACTGCTATTTACAAATGTTTCAAAAAAAAAATCACTTTTAACTCAAGTTGAGGATTTGTCATTAAAGATTAATGTAAGGAAAAAATTAGTATTAGTTTATAATGATCAAGTGAATGAATTATCTAAAACTATAATTCAAAATGAAAAAAAATTAAATGATTTACAAAATGAATTAAATATTTTAAAAAGAGATTATTCCAAAATGATTATAAAATCATATAAAAGCAAATCAGAGCAAAGTAGATTAATGTTTTTATTCTCATCTAAAAGTTTTTTGCAAGCTTATCAAAGATTTCAATATATGAAGCAATATGCAAAATTTAGAAAACAACAGTCTCAACAAATCATCTCAAAAACGGAAATCTTAAAATCTATTAAAAAGGAGCTTTTACAACAAAAAGAAAAAAAATTAGAAATTATTGAATTAAATAGAAAAATTCAATTAAATTTTGAATATGAAATGAAAGAGCAAAAAAGACTGCTTTTAAAATTAAAAAAAGAGGAGAGATTTTTTAAAAAACAAATTTTCAGCAAACAAAAAAAGGCAGAAATAATTTCACAACAAATTCAGGAATTGATAAAGGAGGCTATCGCAGAATCTAATAGAAGAAGTGGAATTAAAAAATCAACTGTTTTTAATTTAACTCCCGAAGCAAAATTAATTTCTGAAAATTTTGCATTGAATAAGGGAAAGTTACCTTGGCCAGTAATTAAAGGTGTTGTTGTTCAAGGCTTTGGTCAGCAGCCTCATCCAATAGTTAGAACAACTTTAATTAAAAGTAATGGCATTACATTAGCAACTCCCAATAAAACAATTGCGAGATCAATATTTGAAGGATTCGTAATGTCAGTATTAAGTTTTAAAGGGAGTAATCCAACTGTTTTAATTCAACATGGGAATTACATTAGTTCATATAGTAATCTTTCAGAGGTGTATGTAAAAAAAGGGGATAAAGTTAATGCGAAAGAGTCTTTGGGCAAAATTTTTACAAACCCTGAAACGGGAAGAACAACATTAAAATTTAGTATTTTTAAAGCTAATATGCCCATTAATCCAAAAGTTTGGATTTACAAACTTTAAAATTATTTTTCTTCTAAATACCAGGCATCTTCTTCAAGCGTGTAACGAACAAAATAAAATAAGTTTAAAGCTTCTTTTTTTGATTTAAACCTTCCATAGGCTACTCTGTGAAGACCTTCCTGACTTTGGGCACCATAAGTAGCTTTATAACCTTGTTTTTTAAGGGTTTGGACAAGTTTTTCAGCATAAGCTTTATTTCTGAAGCTCCCCGCAATAACGCTATAAAAAGGCATTTCAGGTTTAATGATTTTAGGGACCACATCTAAAGAAATTTCCATTGTTGATAAACTGCCTATGTCAAATGTAGCTTTTTGAACATTATTTTTAATTCTATTTTGTCCAATTTGAGTTGAAAGTAGTCTTTGACCTTCAATATAGTCATTAACAAAATAAAAGGCTGAGCTTACAATTATAATAGAAATGATTCCAATTGCAGCATATTTTAGGGGTGTCATTTTACGAATAGCTTTATCTGGGGTAAATGATAATGGCTCATTATTACTTTTTTCCATTTTCAAAAAATTTGATTTATTGGGATTAATTATATTTTTATTTGGAGTTTTTGTGAATGAATTTAGACCAAAAGAGTTTAATTCAAAATTAAAAATGTTATAGGGGTTAAAAATTATTTTACCTTTTTGATTAGAACTTAATTCTCCAACCTCATCAATTATAATTGGAGTTTGTTTAATTCTTTTTTTTAAAAAAGAAACTTCATCTTTTATTAAAGAAAGAGCTTCCGAATAATCGATATTTTTTTTTGATGAAAGATAGCTAACTAAAATACCATCGTTTTGAGTTAGCATGCCATTAAAAGCGATTACTTTCTTTTTAGGATAAAAAAAGTGGGAATTTTTATCAAATCCAGCGGGGTAACTCCTTGCAAGAAAAGCTCCAAAATCTGGAATTACAAGGCACTCATATTTCAACATTAATTCTTTTATAAGACCTATAAACTCCATATTCAAAAATAGTAAATTTATTTATTATTAAACTAACATAATATTTATAAGCAATGTTAGAATATTTTAATTGCTAATATCCAAGTTTTGCTCTAACTCTTTTTAAAGTTTTTTGAGCTATTTTTTTAGCTTTAACTGCTCCTTGAGATAAAGCTAGTTCAACTTTTTCAGGATTATTTTGAAAATAAGTAAACTTTTCTCGAGCATGTTTGAACTTATTAAGTATAAGTTCAAACAGTAATTGTTTTGCTTCACCATAACCTATATTTCCCTTAGAATATTTGTTTTTTAATTTTTCTATATCTTTTTTTTCAGCTAAGATTTTGTATAAATTAAAAATAGTACAAGAAGAAAAATCTTTTGGCTCATTAATGTTTTTTGAATCGGTTTTAATTCCCATTATTTGTTTTTTTAATTTTTCTTTCTCTAAAAAAACATTAATTAAATTGTTTTTTGATTTACTCATTTTATTTCCATCAGTTCCTGGCACAAATTTTATTGAGGTATCAATTAATGAAGATGGAACTATTAAAGTCTCTCCATAGGTATTATTAAACCTTGACGCTACATCTCTTGTCATTTCGATATGTTGAAGTTGATCTTTTCCAACGGGGACTATATCGGCGTCATATAGAAGAATATCTGCGGCCATTAGCATAGGATATGAGAATAAACCTGTATTGATATCTTTTAAGTTTGCAGATTTATCTTTAAAAGAATGAGCTAGAGTAAGTCTTTTAAATGGAAAAAAACAACTAAGATACCAAGCTAATTCAGTTACTTCACTCACATCGCTTTGTTTATAAAAAATTGTTTTATTAGGATTAAGTCCAAAAGCCAACCAGGTTGATGCAGTTTCAAAAGTATTTTTTCTTAGAGTTGATTTATCTTTAATTTGAGTTAAGGAGTGAAAATCAGCTATAAATAAAAAAGATTCATTTTGTTCATTTTTAGCCATCTCTATTGCTGGCAGCACAGCTCCTATAATATTTCCTAAATGAGGAGTTCCTGTGCTTTGAACGCCTGTTAAAATTCTTGCCATTTAAATTAAATTTTCAACAAAGTTACCTTTTTTAATATAGTATTCACCAATTCAGTATTTTTGAATTATGAAAAAACATATTACTAGAGTAATTTTGATCGTTTGGAGGATGTGGTTTTATTTATTAACTGCAATACCAATTTTAATTTTGTTCCCTATTCTAGTAATATTAGTCTTCACAAAAAACAGTTATCCTGTAATTTTTTGGATTGCAAGAAATATTTGGGCCCCTTTTATTTTATTTGGTTCGGGATTTTATCTTAAAATTAAATATAAAAATGAGTTGCCTAAAGGAACTTCTTATTTATTAGTGGCCAATCACACAAGTTATATTGACCCCTTTGTTATGCTTAGGGTTTCAAAAAATCCTTTTGTTTTTGTAGGCAAAAAAGAGCTTGTAAGGATACCTATTTTCGGATTTATATATAAAAGAGCCGCTATAATGGTTGATAGAAGTAGTTCAAAAAGTAGATGGGGTGTTTATGAAAGGGCAGATAGCGTTATAAATAAAGGATTAAGTGTATGTATTTTTCCTGAGAAGGATTATGTTGATAATACTATTTTATTAAATTCTTTTAAAAGAGGAGCGTTTAAATTATCAATAGATCATCAAATTCCAATTGTTCCAATGTGTTTTTTAGATTGTAAAAGAAAATTTCCTTGGCATACAAATTATGGAAAACCTGGCAAACTAAGAGTGGAAACATACCAGGTTATTTTTCCAAGAAAAAGGATTGAAGAAATGGAATTATTAAAGGAAGAAGTTAGAAGTATTATTTTGAATGGAATTGAAAATGATCCTTTGAAAAGTAATCAAAAAGCAATTGAGAAGGAAAAGTTATAGCTGAATTAATTTAATGCCAATTATAGTTTTTGAAAGAGTTTTTTTCAATGTCAATATATCCATGATTACCAAAATAATCTCTTTGTGCTTGAATTAAATTTGCGTTCAATGATTTTGAAGTTACAGAAATCCAAAAATTATAAGCTGATGAATAGCAATTTACTGGAATACTGTTTTGAGTGGCGAAGAGAATTAATTTTTTAATTGACTTTTCTTTTTTAATAAGATCTTTAAATACAGAATTTATTTTTAAAATATTAGAATTTTTTTTCATTAGTCTAATTAATTCTATCATCAAGTTTGATTTAATAATTGAGCCATTTGTCCAAATTCTTGCTATTTCTGAAATTTCCATTTTCCAATTATAAAGAGAGGATGCTTTTAATAATAACTGGAAGCCTTGATGATGGTTAATAATTCTAGCCATAATAAATGCTTCTTTTAATGAATTTAAGTTTATTGAATTATCAGTTTTGTTGCGTTTTAAATTCATTTTTTCTCTCAAAGTTTTATTAAGCGATAAATTTCTAGCCATAACTGATGATATCATTATGGAATTACTTGAGGCTATATTTAAGCCTTCTTTGCTAGCCCAAACACCTGTTCCTTTACTTTTTGCTTCATCTAAAATAGTGTCAAGTATATGAGTATTTTCATTATTTTTTTTTCTTAAAATATTTATAGTTGCTTTTAATAAAAAGGAAGAGTGCTCTGTTTTATTCCATTCTTCAAAAATATTCGCTATTTGATTATAATTATGATGTATTTTTAATAAAGAAAAAGTTTCAGCGATTAGTTGCATTTCTCCGTATTCTATTCCATTATGGATCATTTTCACATAGTGTCCAGAGCCTAATCCTCCCATATGAGCACAGCAACTAAGATTATTATTATCCTTAGCGCTTATAGTTTTTAGAAATGATTTAATTTTAATGTAATTAGTTTTTTTACCCCCTATCATAATTGAAGGCCCTTTCTTAGCTCCTTCTTGGCCTCCAGAAATGCCACAATCTATAAATTCAATTTTGTTTTTTGACAGAAAATCTGATCTTTTTTTAGCATCTTTATAATTAGAGTTACCACAATCGATTATTATATCATTATTTATTAATAAATCGTTAAGACTTTTTAGTAGTGTATCAATTATTTTTCCAGCTGGCAACATAAGTATTATTTTTCTGGGCTGTTTTAATGATTTTATAAAAGGTAATAACTTTGTAAAACCTTTTAAATCAGTAATATGTTTATTTGTAGATATAAAATTTGAGATTACGTGTTTTTCTTTATTAGTTGATCTATTATAAACTGACACACTGATTTTTTTTTCTAATAAATTTTCAGTTAAGGCTTTACCCATAACTCCGAGACCAATTATTCCAATAGAATTTAATTTATTCATAAGAAAGTTCTAGAAGGATTTTTTTTACAATAGAGGAAGGAGTTTGATTAATATTTAAATGAATTCCATAAGAGGGGGGCTCTAAAATTTCAAATTGAGATTTTAAGAGGTTTTTTTTCATAAAATGGTTATTTCTATTTTTAAGCCTTTTACTAATTAAGGGAAAGGAACCTTTTAAAAAAATCCAATTCATTCTTTCTTTCATAAGAATTTTCCTATAAGATTCTTTTAATGCCGAGCAAGCAACAAATACATTTTTTTTCCCCTTTCCCCAAATTTTAATTTTTTTTGATAGATTTTTTAACCAGGGGAGTCTGTCATTGTCAGTTAAAGGAAAACCTTTAGACATTTTAATAATATTATTTTTTGGGTGAAAATTATCCGCATCAAAAAATAATCCATTTAACTCATTTGCTAGAAGAGATCCAATAGTGGTTTTACCACTTCCGCTAACCCCCATAATTATAACAACCATAATTATATTAATGAACAGCTTTAATACTTTCCAGTATTTTGTTTTCCAGTTCATCCATTAAGTCTGGATTCTCAAGAAGTAAATTTTTGACAGAATCTCTTCCTTGTCCAATTTTGCTATTATTATAACTAAACCAAGAGCCTGATTTTTTAATTATTTCATAATTTACACCAAGATCAATTATTTCTCCAATCTTTGAAATGCCTTCTCCATACATTATGTCAAATTCAGCTGTTCTAAAAGGAGGAGCAACTTTATTTTTAACAATTTTCACTCTTGTTTTATTTCCTAAAACTGAAGATTCAGCATTTTTAATTTGACTGGACCTTCTAATATCTATTCTTACAGAAGCATAGAATTTAAGGGCATTCCCTCCTGTTGTCGTTTCTGGATTTCCAAACATGACACCTATCTTTTCTCTCAATTGATTAATAAAAAACACCGCGCATTTAGTTTTGCTGATAGAGCCAGTTAATTTTCTTAATGCTTGGGACATTAGTCTTGCATGAAGACCCATTTTAGAGTCTCCCATTTCTCCTTCGATTTCACTTTTTGGAGTTAATGCAGCAACGGAATCAATTACTATTAAATCAATTGCTCCAGAACGTATTAGATTATCAGTAATTTCAAGAGCTTGTTCTCCATGGTCTGGTTGGGATATGATAAGTTCTCCTGTATCAACGCCTAATTTTTCAGCATAAAATCTATCAAATGCATGTTCAGCATCTATAAAAGCTGCTATGCCACCTTTTTTTTGACATTCAGCTATTGCATGAAGCGTTAAAGTGGTTTTTCCAGAAGATTCTGGACCATAAATTTCGATAACTCTTCCTCTAGGATAACCACCAGTTCCTAGAGCAATATCTAAACCAATTGAACCTGATGAAATTACTTCTACTTCTTCAACCACTTCATCTCCTAATTTCATCACAGAACCTTTGCCGTATGTTTTATCAAGTTTGTCAAGCGTTAGCTGAAGTGCTTTAAGTTTTGCGTCTTTTGAATCTGCCATTTTGAAAAATTTTCTGTCTTTAGCTAATTTACTATTTCTTAATTTTAATTGAATAAATTAAGCCGAAGTGTTATTAACAAATTTTATATAAGACGGATAATTATTAATTAATTTTTATTTGAAAATTTAATTCACAATTGAAAATTGTATTTTTGATTATAATTTTTAATAGGAAAGAATGCAACTGTTTAATAAATTAAGTTCAAAAGAAAATGAAGAACTAATAGATGCTGAAAAATCTAAAAGGATAATCCTTTCATTTTACAAGTACGCTAAAATTGGCAACCCTGAACTATTTCGGGATCATCTTTATTTCAATTTAAATAATCTTAAAGTATTAGGAAGAATTTATATTGCAAGCGAAGGAATTAATGCTCAAATTTCAGTTTTAGAAAATAATTTTTCATTATTTAAATCATTTTTAAATTCCATTAGTTTTTTAAAAAACAATAGATTAAATATTGCTGTGGAACATTATAATAAATCATTTTTAAAGCTTAAAGTTAAGATTAGAAAAAAAATAGTTTCGGATGGATTAAATGATAAAAAATTTGAAGTTACAAATGCAGGTGAGCGCCTAGGTGCAGAAGATTTTAACAATTTATTGTTAGATTCAGATTCGCTTTGTATAGATATGAGAAATCATTATGAAAGTGAGGTTGGACACTTTACTAGAGCAATAACTCCAGACGTTGATACTTTTAGAGATTCTTTATCTTTTGTGGAAAAAAAACTTTCTAAGTTTAAAAAAAACAAAAAGATTATAATGTATTGTACTGGCGGTATAAGATGTGAAAAAGCCAGTGCATATTTTAAATATAAGGGATTTAAAAATGTTTTTCAATTGGAGGGAGGTATAATTGAGTATTATAATCAAGTTAAAGAGAAAGGAATTGAAAACATGTTTTTAGGAAAAAATTTTGTTTTTGATGAAAGAAGAGCTGAAAGAATTTCAGCAGATATTATATCAATCTGTCATCAATGTGGAAAAAGTTGTGATAAACATGTAAATTGCGCTAATGAAGCCTGTCATTTACTTTTTATACAATGTGATTCATGTAATCATAATATGAATAATTGTTGTTCGGATAATTGTAAAGAAATTATCAATTTTTCAATTGAGGATCAAAAAAAACTTAGAAGGGGCAAACATAATAGTAATAAGATTTTTAAAAAAGGAAGATCTAAAATTTTAAAGTTTAAGCAGAATCTTTCAAAAACATAAGATTAAATTAAGGGAATGTTTTTCTATATTGATATAGGCATATTTTAAAATGGAAATTTAATTGAAACTTATGAGTATAATAAATTATTTATTAAATGGTTAAAAAAATAGTCTTATTTGTGTATTTAATTTTATTTGTTAATTGTGAAAGAGATAAGTTTTCAAAATTTAAGACTTTCCCAAATGGATGGGATTATAACGATAAGCTTCAATTTGAATTTAGTTTAAAACAGACTAACCCGTTAGATGTTTTTATTAATATTAGGAACAATAATTCTTATAAATTTTCTAATATTTTTTTAATAGCAAAATTAAGAGATTCTACAGATGTAATTTTTTTAGATACATTGGAATATGTTATGGCAGATTCTAAAGGTAATTGGTTAGGCAAGGGATTTCTTGGGGTCAAGGAAAATAGGTTATGGTGGAAAGAAAAATGGGAACCAAATAAAAAAGGGATTTATTCAATTGAGTTGAGACATTCTATGAGGCATAACGGGAAGATCAATAAAATCGAAAATTTGGAAGGAATAATTGACGTTGGAGTTTCCATTATGGAAGAAAAATAATATTAATAATAAAATGAAAAAAAAAGACAATTCTAAAAAAGTAAAGAAAAATAATTTTAAAATTATAATTTCTCTTTTATGGATTTTTTTTATTTTATTATTAATATCATTTTTTGGAATATTTTTTGCTGCTTCAATAGGTTATTTAGGGTCTATGCCTGATTTACAACAATTGGAAAATCCAAAGACAAATTTAGCAACCCAGGTTATTACTTCTGACAATAAAATTTTAGGCAAATATTATTTTAGAGATAATAGGACTCCAATTTCTTTTAAGGAAATACCTAATAATTTAGTAGAAGCATTAATTTCAACTGAAGATGAAAGATTCTATAGCCATTCTGGAATAGACTGGAAATCAACCTTGAGAGCTATTGTATATTTAGGTAAAAAGGGAGGAGCAAGTACAATTACCCAACAATTAGCCAGACAATTGTTTGTTGGGGTTAGATCAAGAAATATTTATGAGGCTGTTATACAGAAAATAAAGGAGTGGGTTTTGTCAGTTGAATTAGAAAGAAGATATACAAAAAATGAAATTATTTCAATGTACTTAAATGTATATGATTTTGGATATAATGCTGATGGATTAATATCTGCCGCTAAAATATACTTTAATAAGCTCCCAAATGATTTGTTAATTGAAGAGTCTGCTATGCTTGTAGGAATGCTTAAAAATTCTTCGTTATATAATCCAATAAAAAGACCTGAAAGAGTTAAAAAAAGGAGAGATGTAGTTTTCAATCAAATGTATCGTAATAAATTTATAAATGAATATGAATTAGATTCTTTAATGAGAATTTCTTTGAAGATTAAATTTACCCCTGAATCTCATAGAGAAGGTTTAGCAACTTATTTTAGAACATATCTTCAAGAATTTATGAGGGATTGGATTAAGAATAATCCGAAAGAGGATGGAAGTTTTTATAATATTTACCGTGATGGTTTAAAAATATATACAACAATTGACTCACGTCTTCAAAAATTAGGAGAGGATTCTGTTAAGAAACATATGAGAAACTTACAAGAAGAATTTTTTATTCAGAATGATTCGATTGATTCAAAAACACTTCCTTTTATTGATTTAAGATTAGGGCAAATAGATACAGTATTGAATAATTCTGCAAGAAGGTCTGATAGATGGAGCAATTTGAAAAGCAGGGGAATCAAAGAAAATGAAATTTTAGATTCTTTTAAAAGAGAAGTTCAAATGACTGTTTTTAGTCATGAAGGTGAAATTGATACGTTAATGTCTCCAATGGATTCAATAAGGTATTATAAAAAATTTCTTCGAGCCTCTATGATGTCTATGGATCCGACTTCGGGCCATGTCAAAGTATGGGTCGGTGGATTTGATTATAAACATTTTCAATATGATCAGGTATATCAAGGTAGAAGGCAAATAGGATCAACATTTAAACCTTTTTTATATGCAACAGCTATTGATCAATTAAGGTTATCTCCATGTGATTTACTCCCAGATGCATTATATTGTATAGAACCATTAAAGCATGGTAATGTTGATGCTTGGTGCCCAAAAAATTCTGGAGACAGGTATGGTAAAACAAGAACTTTAAAGAATGCGTTAGCTAATTCTGTCAATACTGTTAGCGCGCGTTTAATGGATAAAGTAGGGCCTAGGCCAGTAATAAATTTAGCAAGAAAAATGGGCATTAAATCTAAAATTCCAAGGGTTCCTTCTATTGCTTTGGGGACACCAGATATAAGTTTGTTTGAAATGGTTGGAGCCTATAGTACTTTTGCAAATAAAGGGATTTACATTAGACCAATAGTTGTTACAAGAATTGAAGATAAAAATGGAAAAATACTTTTTGAAATAATTCCTGAAACTAGAGATGTTTTAAGTGAGGAGTCCGCATATGTGACTATTAATTTATTAAAAGGTGTTACAGAGGAAGGTTCAGGAAGAAGATTGAGACATGAAGGTGCTGAATTAAATAATTTGGTTTATGAAAAAGTTGTTACCGGATATCCATATAAATTTGAAAATCCTATTGCAGGAAAAACTGGAACAACTCAAAATCAAAGTGATGGTTGGTTTTTGGGAATGGTTCCAAATTTGGTAACTGGAGTTTGGGTAGGTGGGGAAGATAGATCTATACATTTTAGGGATATTGCATATGGTCAGGGAGCAACTATGGCATTACCAATATGGGGATTGTTTATGAAAGCAATTTATGAGGATGAAGAATTAAATATTTCTAAAGAAGACTTTTCTGCTCCTGAAAAAATTACTATTCCAATAGATTGTGATAAAGTTTTTATAGATAACACTTCTAAAACAATTAAGAGTGATGATGATTTTGAGGAATTCGGGTTTTAATGATTATCTGATGCGTACCACTCTGCATATGAAGTTTTGGTTTCCCTTAGTTTTAATGAAAATAATTTAATGTTTTTGGGGAGGAAATTAGAAATTTTTTTAGCAAAATCCAGTATCATTAATTCACATGTAGGTTGATATTTAACTCTAATAATTTTATGGCCTCTTTTTTCTAATTCATTTGCTATTTCAAAATGAGGAGTCGTTATATTTAAAACGATTCCATGATCAAAAAGAGAAATAATTTTGTCATTTACAATTTTTTTTAGATCAATAAAATCTATAACCATTCCATTCTTTTTTGATTTTTTATTGATAATGGGTGAACCTATAACAGTGACGCTAAGCTTATAGCTGTGACCATGGACATTTTTGCATAATCCATCATAACCAAACAAAGCATGTGCTGTTTCAAAATCAAATTCTTTTGTTAAGCGAATTTCGTTTTTGATTTTCATAGTTTAATTTCAAGATGTTTAATTAATAAAGAAGCGCTTTCACGATTTTTATTAATTGTAAAGTTTTAGTTCACTAAATTTACATAAAAACAAAATTATAATACCGTATCAATTAAACACTTTATTTGTTTTGTTATTTTTTTTTGAAATAACAAAATGTTTCTCTCAAGAATCTTTTAGTCTTAGAGTTGATAATGATTTATATTTTTTAGATGATCATTATTATTCAAGTGGTATTTTTTTTAAGTATGGGAAAGTAATTAATGAAAATGAAATTGAGAATGGAAATTTTAAAGTATATAAATTTTGGGAATTGGGTCAAAAAATTTATAATCCATCTGAAAGGTTTTCATTAAATACTTCTGAATATGATTATCCATATGGAGGATGGCTCTATATAAAATTTTTAAAGCAAAAAGAATTAAATCAAAAAGCTATAATTCAATGGGGGGTTCAGCTTGGAACTACCGGAGAAGCTTCTTTAGCTCATTGGCTTCAAAATAAATATCATAAAGTTTTTTTAAATATTTCAGAAATGCCATGGATTGATCAAGTTCCTCAATCTCTTCATTTAAATTTAATGATTGATTTTTTTAGATCATTTAATATTGATTCTGCTTTGAAATTAAATTCTCAAATATATTCTAAAGTCGGGACTCAAAAAACAGGTATAGGGATAAGATCTGGCTTGGTTTTTGGAGATTCTAATGTATTACCTATAGGAGCTAATTATTTTTATGACAAAAAAAAAGGAGATGGACTTTATATTGGTGTAAAAACAGATTATATAATTCATGATTATATGGTTCAAGGCAGTGCATTTAGAAATAATACTCCTTTTAATTTACCTTTGGAATCATTTAGATATACAATTGAAACAGGATTTTCATATCACAATAATAAATGGAAGTTTTTGGTGATGTATAATCAACTATCGAGAGATAACTCTATTCAGCCAAAAAAGAGTCACAGAATTTTAAAATTCACCATCACTTATTTTATAAATTAATTTTATGAAGCATTTTGTTTTTCATTTTTTCATTTTATTTCAGGGTATAATATTAATTAATTGTAAAGGATTTAGAGCGTTAGAAATTGAAAATAAAAATGTTCAAATGAATGGAGAAAAAAACAACCAAATTATTTCTTCGGGAGATTCAGTATTAATTAATAATAAGAATCAAGAAATCAAATATTTTGGAAATAATCACATAATTACTAAAGGACATATATTGGATAATGATAAAATGGTTTTAATTAAATCTAAAGACAAAACAATATATTATATAGATCCTGATATGATTATTTTTTTGAATGAAAAGAGACTTGAAGATAATTTTAAAATAAATCAAATTAATGAAAAATTAATTGAGGAAGTTGAATCTTATTCTAAAAAAGAAGCGAAGATTAAATTTGACATAGAATCAGAAAAAGGAATAATTTTAATTAAAATGAAAAAATAATTTCATTTTTTGATAATAATTATGGGATGATTTATTTCAATAGAAATTCCTCTGAAATTGTTCGGTTCTTTCTTAAAGACATTTTTTGAGTTTTTTTGAAACCTATAATTAATTCCTAATTTAAATTTTTTCCAAAAATTGAATTTGATTGAACTAAGAAATCCAAGACTATTTAAAAAAATTCCTTTTTCATATTCAATCCATTCTTTTGAGCTTTTTTCTCTTTTTTTTGCATTTAATATTTTATTGTAAAACACTCCAAATTCTATAATTAATTTTTTTGAGGGAAAAACTTTTAATGATAAAGGAAAATTTAAATATTTTAGTTTGTCAATTAAATTAGGGTCAGAGTCTAAATAATTATATGAATAATTTAAAACTTCTATTCCTGAAGAGATCCCAAAACTTTTTTTTAGTCTATAATATATTGTGCTTCCAAACCCTAAACTAATTAATCCATTGGTATTTCTGTTGGAGCTATTGAACCTATTAATTGAAATTGAAAAATCAAAATTCCATTTCTGAAAATATTCTAGATCGATAGAATTTTTGTGATATTGTTGTATTAATAGATCGGGACCTTGCGCATAGAACAAATGCATTTTTAAAAAAGAAAAAAGTAATAATAAGAAACTTTTTTTTTTAAGATTCAGATGTCTCATATTAATAAAGATATAAGATAATATTATATAAAATTTTATAAAAAATTATTAATAATAAATTCTCTTATGGATAAAGCCTATAAATTAATTATAATTAATCTCTTATATTCATTTAGCATTAAGGATAACTCTTTCATATTTATAGATAATTTATTTATAAATTTGTGTTCTTAATATAATTAAATGAATAAAACGCTTTTTGATAAAGTATGGGATAAACATGTAGTCCATAGTATTAAAAATGGACCAGAGGTGTTATTTATAGATAGACATATGGTTCATGAAGTAACTAGTCCAGTGGCTTTTCTAGGTTTAAAAAAAAGAGATATTAAAGTGATGTATCCTGAAAGGACATTTGCAACTGCTGATCATAATACTCCAACTATAAATCAACATTTACCGGTAAAGGACCCTTTATCAGCAAATCAACTTCGGGCTCTTGAAGAAAACTCTAAAACTTATAATATTTCTTATTGGGGATTAGGTCATAAAAAAAATGGAATTGTTCATGTAATAGGTCCTGAATATGGGATAACACTTCCTGGCGCCACAATAGTCTGTGGAGATTCTCATACTTCTACTCATGGAGCATTTGGCGCAATAGCATTTGGGATTGGAACTTCTGAAGTTGAAATGGTTCTTTCAACGCAGTGTATTATGCAGCAAAAACCAAAATCTATGAGAATAAACATAGATGGATCACTTAGTAAAGGAGTAACTCCTAAAGATGTCGCTTTATATATAATTTCAATGTTATCTACATCAGGGGCTACAGGATTTTTTGTTGAATATTCAGGGGATGTTTTTAATCAAATGAGTATGGAAGGTAGGATGACGGTATGTAATTTAAGTATTGAAATGGGAGCAAGAGGAGGTATGATAGCACCTGATCATAAAACTTTTAAATATATTAAGGGAAGAGAATTTGCCCCTAAAGGGTTAAAATGGAATGAAGCCATGAAATATTGGAAGACTCTTTTTAGTGATAAGGGAGTTAAATTTGATAAGGAATATCATTTTCATGGCAAAGATATTGAGCCTATGATCACTTATGGGACTAATCCAGGAATGGGGACAAGTATTTTAAAAGGGATTCCAAAATCAAATAATATTGATGGAGGAGGTCAAACGTATAAAAAATCTCTTGAGTATATGAGTTTTAATGAGGGCGATAAAATGATTGGAAAGAAAATAGATTTTGTTTTTTTAGGAAGTTGTACTAATGGAAGAATTGAAGACTTTAGGTCCTTTGCTGCAATAGTTAAGGGGAGAAAAAAAGCAAAAAATGTAACCGCATGGCTTGTTCCAGGATCTCATATGGTAGAAAAAGCGATTAAAGATGAGGGTCTTTTAGATGTTCTAAAAGAGGCTGGGTTTGAACTGCGTGAACCAGGTTGTTCTGCATGCTTAGCGATGAATGAGGATAAAATTCCTCCAGGAAAGTATGCTGTAAGTACTTCAAATCGAAATTTTGAGGGTAGGCAAGGCCCTGGGTCAAGGACATTGTTGGCAAGTCCTTTAGTTGCTGCAGCTGCTGCTATTACTGGAGAGGTTACTGATCCAAGAAGTTTTTTTTAATAATTTAAAAAGGAAATTATTATGTCTTATGAAAAATTCACTATACTTAAAAGTTCTGCAGTACCATTGCCTATTGAAAATGTTGATACTGATCAAATTATACCTGCACGGTTTCTTAAAGCAACAGAAAGAAAAGGTTTTGGAGCTAATTTATTTAGAGATTGGAGATATGAATCAGATAATACTCCAAAAAAGGATTTTGTTTTAAACAACGAGAAGTTTTCTGGTGAAATCTTAGTTGGAGGAAAAAATTTTGGATCTGGTTCATCAAGAGAACATGCTGCTTGGGCTATTTATGATTACGGATTTAGGTGTGTAGTTTCAAGTTTTTTTGCAGATATTTTTAGAAATAATTGTTTAAATATAGGCGTTTTGCCTGTTCAAGTATCTCCAGATTTTTTAAAAAAAATATTTTTTGAAATAGAAAAAAACCCTAAAATAGAATTTACTATTGATTTAAAGGAACAGAAAATCATTATTTCGGATAATAACTTTTCAACTGAATTTTTTGAGATTAATAATTATAAAAAGCAAAACATGATTAATGGGTTTGATGATATTGATTATTTAATAAATATAAAGCCTGATATAAAAAAATTTGCAAATAAGATGCCCCTTTAAATCAATATAAACTAGTTTTATAATACAATGAAAAGTAGATCAATTGAAATAATGGATACAACACTTAGAGATGGTGAACAAACATCTGGTGTTTCATTTTCAGCTATTGAAAAATTAACTCTTGCTAAATTGTTGTTAAATGAACTAAAAGTAGATAGGATTGAAGTTGCATCTGCAAGAGTTTCTGAAGGTGAATTTGATGCTGTAAAGGGAATAACTGATTGGGCTAATGAAAATAATTTGTTAGGCAGGGTTGAGATATTGACATTCGTTGATAATTTTGTTTCAATAGATTGGATGATCAAAGCTGGGGCAACTGTTCAAAACCTTCTTACTAAGGGATCTTTAAATCATTTAACACATCAATTGAAAAAAACTCCTAGTGAACATTTTAAGGAAATTTCGAATTCAATTCTTGAAGCAGAAAAAAATGGAATTCAAACAAATGTTTATCTTGAAGATTGGAGCAATGGCATGCGAAATTCAAAAGATTATGTTTTTAATTATCTAGATTTTATTAAAGAGCAACCAATAAAAAGAGTTTTATTACCTGACACTCTGGGAATATTAACTCCATCGGAATGTCGTCAATTTATTTCAGAAATATGTTTAAGATATCCAAAAATTCATTTTGACTTTCATGGTCATAATGATTATGACTTGAGTGTTTCAAATGCCATGGAAGCTTTAAAAGCAGGGTGTAATGGGCTACATTTGACTGTTAATGGAATGGGTGAAAGAGCAGGAAATGCTCCAATGTCAAGTGTTGTAGCAGTTATAAATGATTTTTTGCCAGAAATTGATATAAATATTAATGAATCTTCTCTTTATAAAGTTAGTAAACTAGTTTCAACTTTAACTGGATTTAGAATTCCTGCAAATAAGCCAATAGTAGGAGAGAATGTTTTTACTCAAACTGCAGGCATTCACGCTGACGGTGATAATAAAAAGAATTTATATTTTAATTCTTTGCTCCCTGAGAGATTTGATCGAAAAAGAAAATATGCTCTAGGAAAAACTTCAGGTAAGGCAAATATTAAAAAAAATTTAGACCAATTGGGACTAACTTTAGATAAAGAAGATTTAAACAAGGTTACTAAAAGAGTGATTGAATTAGGAGATAAAAAGCAACGAGTAACTGTCGAAGATCTTCCATTTATTATTTCTGATGTTATAGACAGTCATAGTTCTAAAAAACTTGTTACGGTTAAGTCATATGTTTTAACTCATGCTATGGGCTTAAAACCGTCAACTTCTATTTCGATTGAAATTGACGGAAAATTATTTGAGGAAAATTCGTCAGGAGATGGTCAATTTGATGGATTTATGAATGCTCTTAAAAAAGTTTATAAAAAGAAAGAAAAAAAACTTCCTAATTTGATTGATTATGCTGTAAGAATACCTCCTGGGAGTAATTCAGATGCTTTATGCGAAACATCAATTACTTGGGATAATGATGGCAAAGAATTTATTACTAGAGGATTAGATTCTGATCAAACAGTTTCTGCTATTAAAGCGACTGAAAAAATGTTAAATATAATATAGGTTTAGATGGAATTAAAAATTGCCGTTTTAGCTGGAGATGGAATTGGTCCAGAGATTATAGAGCAAGCTGTAAAAGTTTCAGATGCTGTCGCAAAAAAGTTTAATCATAGAATAACTTGGATTCCAGGATTAACTGGAGCAGCTGCTATTGATGCGGTTGGAGACCCTTATCCCGACAAGACTCACGAAATTTGTTTAAATGCTGATGCAGTTTTATTTGGGGCAGTTGGTCATCCAAAATATGACAATGACCCTAGTGCTAAAATTAGACCTGAACAGGGATTACTTAAAATGAGAAAAAAATTGGGGCTTTACGCTAATTTGAGACCTACTTTTACTTTTCCAGATTTAATTGACAAATCTCCTTTAAAAAGAGAAAGGATTGAAGGCACAGATTTAATTTTTTTAAGAGAATTAACTGGTGGAATTTATTTTGGAGAAAAAGGCAGACTTGATGGAGGGAACACTGCTTATGATACATGTACATATACTAGAAAAGAAATAAAAAGGATAGCAAAAAAAGGGTTTGAACTTGCTATGAAGAGATCAAAAAAATTATGTTGTGTAGATAAAGCAAATGTTTTAGAGTCTTCAAGGTTGTGGAGAGAAACTGTTCAGATAATGGAAAAAGACTATCCAGAGGTAGAAGTTTCTTATGAATTTGTTGATGCAGTAGCTATGAGGTTAGTTCAATGGCCGAATAGTTACGATGTTCTAATAACTGAAAACTTATTTGGAGATATATTAACTGATGAAGCTTCTGTTATTTCTGGTTCTATGGGCTTAATGCCATCAGCTTCAATTGGAATAGAAACTTCTTTATTTGAACCAATTCATGGTTCTTATCCTCAAGCTGAAGGGAAAAATATAGCAAATCCTTTGGCAACAGTTCTTTCAGCCGCTATGATGTTTGAAGATGCTTTTGGATTAAAAAAAGAAGCAAAATGTATTAGAGATGCTGTAAATAAATCCTTATCTAAAGGATATGTTACTGAAGATTTATCCAATGGAGGGAATTCCTATAAAACAAGTGAAGTAGGAGATTGGTTAGTCTCTAATATTTTAATCTTAAAATAAAATTTCAAATTAAGTTTAATTGGCTATCATAAGCTATATAATTAATTTAATTCCATTTTTAATAGTACTTATTATTAGTTTAGAATTATTAATTAAAATACTTTCCCCGTCTATTTGAATATAGAAATTTTGGTTAGAAAGTTTAGTTATTTCAATTTTTTCAACTAGAGTTGAATTTAAAAAATAAGGATTCAGTTTAATTTTAAAAAAGGTATAGGAAATCAATTTTAAAATTTTTAAAACAGAGTCATTTTTTAACCAAACTAAATTTAATAGGCCGTCATTAGCTAAGGCATTTGGAGTTACAGTAAAATTATACCCTTGTTGATTAACGTTTGAAACTATTAGCATGAATGGAATAAGTGTTTTAGACTTTTGGTTGATTTTTATTTCAAATTTACTAGGGCTAAATTTCACTATCGAAATTATAAAAGATTTTAAATAAGACAGAAATCCATGATCTTGGCTTTTAGAATATTCTTTAATGAAGTTTGATTCGAAACCTACCCCCATATTGCCGACAAAAAAATAATTATTTACTTTACCAATATCAATTAATGTAGTTTTTTTTTTAACAATTTTTAATAAACACAAATTTATTTTTTTTGGAATATTGAAATGTTTTGCTATACCGTTACCTGAACCTAATGGAATAATCCCTAAAGAGATTGAGCTTTTAACTAATAAACCAGAAATTTCATTGATGGTGCCATCTCCTCCACAAGCTATTATTGATGAGGCATTATTATCAACAGCTTTTTTAGTTAATACAATTGAATGTCCTTTAAACTTTGATTCATATATGAATATAGTTTCATTGCGATGCTTAAAAAATTTATGAATTTCAGATTTAACTCTATTTAATTTTTTTAAATTTTTTAGATAGATTATAAAAAAAATTTTTTCATTTTTCATTTTCTCACATTTTATTAGAGATAATTCTGTTGAAATAATCTTGAAGAAAAACGCTACATTTTTTTTCTAACACATTCATTTCTATATTCCTTTTACTAATTAAATTTATTTCTAGGTTTTTATCTTCAATATCATAAAAACCAATTGCTTTAGTGCCATCATGGATGCAGATATATTTTTCATTCATTATAAAATAACTATCAGCTCCAAAGTAATTAATAACAAAACTATCATTATAATTATCATTCATGAGACTTTTCCCCCAACTTCTAAAAGGTTTTTCATATCCTAATAAATTAACGATTGTTGGGTAAATATCTAAATGACTTGTAAGTCTATTATCCTTGCCAATAAAGTTGCTGTCAGGCTTATATATCATTAATGGATTTGCAAATTGATTTATTGTTTTTTTGTAGAATGGATAGAAAGTTTGATTCCCATGATCAGCAGTGAAAATAAAAATTGTATTCTTAAACCAATCAGTTTCTTTACTTTTTTCAAAAAACTTTTTTATAGAAAAATCAGTATATTCAACACATTGGTGCATTTCAAGCTCTCCTTTATTAAATTTTTCTTTGTATATCTTTGGAATTATATATGGCTCATGTGAAGTAATAGTAAAAACTGTGCTTAAGAATGGCGTTTCCATTTCATCTAGCTTTAATTTCATAAATTGTAAAAATGGTTCGTCCCAAATACCCCAGAATCCATCATATTCTTTATCATTATTAAATTCTTTACGACCATAATATTTTTGAAATCCTAGAGTGTTTGAAAACCCTAAAAATCCCATTGATCCATTTTCTGCACCATGGAAAAATGATGTTTTATAATTTAATTCATTTGCTATAGAAACAATGGATTGAATTTTTTGTTTTGAATATCTTGAAGATGCATATGAAACTTTAAAAGAGGGTATACCAGCTAATATTGAAGGCATTCCGTGAATAGATTTTCTACTTGTAGCAAAAGAATTAGTAAAAACAAGGCTATGATTTGCTAATGAATCTAGAAAAGGAGTATAACTAATATAATTTGGAATAGATTTTCTTTCATTCATACTACCCCAGTATTCTCTTCCCATACTTTCAAGTATAAAAATGATGATATTGGGTTTAGGGATATTATTAATTTTATTGTATTGTTTAATAGGAGAAAGAATCTTTAATACATCCTCTTTTTTAAAAAAATTTCTTTTTTTGAACTCATTTTGATTTAGTGTTCGAATTATAGTGAATGGTGTATTTAGAATTATGTCCGCATGTATAGGATTATCAACATTATTCATTGCATCAATAATTGTAATTGGTCTTGTGCTTTTTTTTAAATCTCCACCTCTTGCCCCCATTATTGAAAGAGTTATAACAGATAAAAAAAATATAATTGACATAATAATGTAATTTTTTGAATTTAATATTTTTTCAGGTATTATAGGAATCCTATCATAAAGCCATTTCCATGAAATCATAAATATCAAAAATAATAATATTAAGTAGTAATATTCTATTAGAAAGTGAACAATTAAAAAAGCTTTATTCTCCTCATATTCAATAACTTCAATAAAATTACTCATTAAACGATTTAAGTTATATCTATAATAAACAAAATCTATAAATTGAAGAGCTATTCCTAATCCATTAAATAGAAAATATGTCCAAAATAGTGCTATTTGATAATTTTTGGATGTAGTTTTACTCCAAGGAATTATGGAGAAAAATATAAAAATCAGGTTTATATAAACAATGCTAGTGCTGTCAAACCTAATTCCATAATAATTTAACTCAATTGCTCTTCTTAAAGTGGCAATATTTAATAGATCATTGTTGAAATATATAAACAGAAATCTAGTTAGAGAGTAAAAAAAATAAACTAAAAAAATTCTATAAAATAGAGCGGTTATTTCTTGAAGTCTAGAGTTCATTTATTTAATTATTTTTATGTTTAATCAATTTACTGACTTTTGATTTAATTATAATATTTATTCATTTAATAAACGAAAATTATTTGTTTTTAGGTTTAAAACATTTAAACCTTTTTACTAATAATAATAAGGTTTAAATATTATTTCTATTATAAATAAGTCATTTAATTAAAATATTATGCAATATATTACTATTTTTATGCAATAATTATTTTATCATGAAAGAATTTCAAAACTTTAAATTTAAATTTTACTTAGACAGAAGAGTTGAATTTTTTTCTAAAAAATTTAAAATAAAAGTTCAGATTTATTCAAAAAAATTAAAAAAAAATAATGTTTTTGCTATTAAAGATTCAAAAATCAGTTTGATAGTTAATGAAGATGAATTTAAGCTTATTTGGTTAAAAGAAAATGGGAAATTTATAAATATAAATAATAACAAACTTCAAAAAATTAGAAATATTCTTTTAGCTAAGCAAAGAATATTCAATTCTATTTTTGAAAGAAAAGATGTTATTTCTTTTAATCAGGTAAATGAATTAATAAATGAAAAGAAACATTCTTCTCAATCGGTTGTGGATTTATTAAAATTTTTAGAAATTATCAGAGATGATCTTTTAAATATTGACAAAATTTCATATGCATTATCATTTACAGCTACAATTAATAAAATTAAAGAATTTTCATTGTCAAATAGGATTCTTTTTTTTGAAGTTAATTCTAAATGGATAAAATCTTTTGAAGAGTATATTATAAATTCTGGTCAAAGTGTTAATACTGCTGTTATCTATATTAGAAATATAAGAACTGCATTTAATAAGGCTATTTCATTGCAAAATATCCCCGATAATATTTATCCTTTTGGTCAAAATAAATACTTAATTAAATCTAAAATTATAACTCATAAAGCTTTAAGTATTAAATCGTTAAAAAGTATTAATAAATCAAATCCTGAAACTAAACATAAACAAAAAGCTAAAGATTTTTTCATGTTTAGTTTTTATTCAAAAGGAATGAAAATAAAAGATATAATAAAGTTAAAA
>CABXRK010000014.1 GCA_902514625.1 uncultured Bacteroidota bacterium | reverse complement strand
TAATACCTGAACGTTTAAAACGACAATATTTCTTCTTACTAGTAGTTGCAATATTTAAAGGAGTTAAATATCTTATTTCACTTTCCTTCTTATTTGAATTTTGTTCATCAATGCTTGCCATAAACTAAGATTTTAACTTTAATTTCTTTTTTCTCTTTTCGGCCCAAGCAACTGCATGCTTATCTAATTTTACAGTAAGATATCTCATTACTCTCTCATCTCTCCTAAATTCAACTTCAACAGGAGCTATACTATCAACTTCTGAAGTATATTCAAAAAGATGGTAAAATCCACTTTTTTTATTTTGAATTGGATAAGCTAACTTTTTAAGGCCCCAATCCTCTTTGTTAAAAAACTTACTTCCTTTTGATTTAAGTAAATCTTGATATTTTTTAACTGTTTCCTTTATCTGTTTATCAGATAAAACGGGATTTAAAATGAAAACAGTTTCATAATGATTCATATATTTTTATTTAGGCATGCAAAAATACATTAAACACTTTAAGAATTCAAAATTTATTGTCTCTTTATTTGAAATTATTTATTTTAAAATAAATTTAATTAATAAACAATAATAATTTCCATATTAATAGGGATCAACGTCTAAAGAGATTTTTATAGATTTGAAACTAGCAATGGAATAAAAACTTTTAATTGCTAAAGAAATTATCTTTTTTGTTTTCCTTCTATTTTTATTTTCGAAATATTTAATCAAAATCTGTTTATTATATTGGTTTCGTATTCTTGAAACATAAGGGGAGACTGGCCCTAAAACAGATTTATCAAATGATTGACGTAACAAGTTTCCCATCCAATTAGATCCCTGATATACTTTATTATAATCCTTAGATTTTAATGTAATCCTAATTAATCTATTATAGGGAGGGTATTTATAAATTTCCCTCTCAATAATTTGATTTTTAAACATTCCTTCATAATCATTTTCAACTATCTGTTTTAACAAATCGTGATCTGGAGAAAATGTTTGAATAATGACCTCTCCTCTATCTTTTGATCTACCAGCTCTACCTGCAACCTGCGAAATCATCTGAAAACTTCTTTCATGAGATCGAAAATCAGGGAAATTCATTAATGAATCTGCATTTAAAACTCCAACCAAACTAACATTCTTGAAATCTAATCCCTTAGTAATCATTTGAGTTCCTATTAATATTTTTACTTTTCCTTCTGTAAAAGAATCAATTATTTTATCAAAGGATTTTTTTCCTCTTGTTGAATCCCAATCCATTCTTGCCACATTAACTCCAGGGAATAAGTTGTTTATTTGTTCTTCTATTTTTTGAGTACCAATCCCCTTATGATTTATATCTAATCCTCCACAATTTAAACACTTATCCAACTTAGAAATATTATATCCACAATAATGGCATTTCATTTGATTATTAAATTGATGAAAAGTTAAAGCTACGTCACAATTTGGACATTGAGGAATATACCCACAATCAACACACTCAATAATTGGAGCATAACCTCTTCTATTTTGAAATAAAATAACTTGTTTATTATTGCTCAAAGATTTATTAATCTCGTTAATCAACTCATTTGAAAAAAAACCATTCATGTTTTTTTTTCTATAAGTTTCTTTCAAATCAATACATCTAATTTCAGGCATCTCAACACCGCCATACCTCTTAAGAAGTTTAACTAGCCCATATTTACCAATTTTAACATTATAAAAAGTCTCTACTGAAGGAGTTGCTGAACCTAAAATAACTTTTACATTCAATAAATTACCCAAATAAATTGCTAAGTCTCTAGCATGATACCTGGGAGATGGATCAAATTGTTTAAAAGAATTTTCATGTTCCTCGTCAATTATTATCAAACCTAAATTATTAAAGGGCAATAAAACTGATGATCTTGCTCCTAAAATTATCTTTGCATTATCTTTATTATTTAAAATCTGCCTCCATATATCAACTTTTTCATTATTGTTAAATTTAGAATGATAAACCACAACCTTTGATCCAAATCTATCTTTAAGCCTTCTTACCATTTGGGTAGTTAAAGATATTTCAGGTAACAGATATAATATTTGCTTATTATTATCTAATTTATCTTGAATCATTTCCATATAAATTTCTGTTTTCCCTGAAGATGTGACACCTTTCAATAATACGACATCATTATTCAAAAAAGATTTTTTAATATTTAGAAGCGCATCTGATTGAATTTTAGATAATTTATTCGTAATTATATTATCATGTATTTTATCTGCAACCCTGCTTTCAATTAAATATTTTTTTTCTAAAATATTTTTCTTTATTAGTGTTTGAAAAATTGAACTAGAAGATCCACTTTTAATTTTCAAAACACTATCCTTAATCCAAGAATTTAATTCCAAATCTATATTAAGTATAGAAACTAAGATTTGTTTTTGTTTTGGAGCTTTAGATAATTGGTCTATTAATTTTAATAAACTTTTTCTGGTAATATATTTTTCACATAACCTAAAATAAAGATTTTTTTTTGGTTTATATTTTTCAACTAAATGACTATGATTTTTCACTAAACCCTTTTCTATCATAGTTTGAACGATAAATACCACCTTTTTATCATCAAAAAGACTTTTTATTTCTTCAATACTTAAATCTCTAACTTGTAACGCTTCATAGATAATATACTCATCATCAGACAAAGAATTAATATCAATTATCTTATTTTTAATTTTTGTTATTTTAGATTCACTTGATAAAATCAATGAACTTGGCATAGATGCTTTTAAAACTTCACCAATAGAACAGAGATAATATTTACTAACCCATTTCCATAATTCTAATTGTGTTCTGGTAACTATTGGCACATCATCTAGAATAGATTCAATAGATTTAGGATCGTAACCTTCTGGATGAATTTTGTGTTTTTTAATTATAATTCCAGTAAATAATTTATTTTTTCCAAAGGGAACCCCCACTCTATGTCCTAGATCCAAAAAATCAAATTCTTCTTTTGAAACTGAATAAGTAAAAGCATTAGATAAAGGAAGTGGAATAATAACATCAATAAAAAAATTCATTATTTTTCACTTTTTTTGTATAAATTATCTTTTATAGAATTTTTCTTTAATCTATTTAAAGTAGCATTAAGTTCAAATCCAAGAAGTAATAAAATTGAATTAATCCATATATAAAGCATAAAAATTAATAAAGCTCCTATAGATCCATAAAGTCTATTATAAGTAGAAAACTTTTCAACATATATACCAAAAAAAAATGTGCTAATTATAATTAATACTGTAGTCATTAGAGCTCCCGGTGAAAAAAACTTTGCAATTTTTCCTTCAATTGTTCCGAAATAATATAAAATTGAAACTGAAAAATAAATACTAAAACAAAAAAATATAGTTTGCCCTAACCTAATTAAATTTATTTCACTTGGAACAAATTCCTTAATGTTTTGGAGAATATAAATTTCATAATAAACAAAAAATGAAATAGCTGATAACAAAAGAATTGCTAGAAGTATACTAACCCCAATCGAAAAAAGGTAAAGTCTTAAAATATTTCTTGACAATTGAACATGATAAGATTCTTCAAAACTACTAAATACAGAACTCACTCCATTTGCAGATAAAAAAATTGACAAAATAAAAACTGAAGAAAGTAAGCCAACCCTTGGCTTATTTTTAATATCTAAAAAAATATCTGAAAAAAAATCCTGAGTTTCATTAGGAAGTACTATTTCAATAAAATCAAAAACAATTATTTCTAAATTGTCTATTGGAATAAAAGGAATTAAATTTAAAATAAAAAGTAAAAAAGGGAATAACGCCATAAAAAAACTAAATGAAATACTTCCAGCTCTAACGGTTAATATGCCATTAATAATCCCTAAAACATATAGCTCAAATAAATCATAAAAGGATAGGCTATTTAATCCTGGAACCTTAATTTCTTTTATTAATTTAATAAAATCTTTAACAAGAGGAATGTTTTTTACTTTCATAAAATTCTTCATAATTGAACAAATTTACTAATCTATATCTTTTAAAGATATAGTTGAAAAGGTTTATTACAATTAAAATTATTATAAAAAAAAGTCTTGTTGTACTTTTAACATATGAAATGTGAAGTGATATGCATCGTGAAAAAAGAAAAATCTATTTTCGATAACATAATTGAAAAATATTCATCTAGAGTCAAAATGCAAATGGATTTTTCAATAAAAAAAATTAAATCTGGCTTTAAAGGAAAAAAATCTTTATCAATTAACGAACAAAAAAAAATTGAAGCAAAACTTATTGAAAATTCAATTTCAGACTCTGACTACATTGTTCTTTTGGATGAAAATGGCTTTAATTATGACTCAGAAGAATTTTCTGAATTTTTAAATAAAAGATTAATATCTGGAATAAAAAAACTTGTATTTATAATTGGTGGACCATATGGATTTGAGGAAAAAATCTTGAAAAAATATAAAAATCATATTGCATTGTCAAAAATGACATTTCCACATCAAATGATAAGGCTTTTTTTAATTGAACAAATATATAGAAGTTGCTCTATTTTAAATAACACTAAATATCATCATAAATAATGAAAATTGTTTTTGCCACAAATAATCAAAGTAAATTAAAAGAGGTAAGAGAAATAATTCCAATTGGAATTGAAATATTGAGTTTAAAGGACATAGGGTTTTTTGATGAAATAAAAGAAACAGGAACTTCATATGAAGAAAATGCTCAAATAAAAACAAAATACATTTCAAATAAATATTCAATAGATTGTTTTGCTGATGATAGCGGCTTAGAGGTTCCATGTTTAAATGGTGCACCAGGAATTTATTCGGCTCGATTTGCCGGAACACCAAAAAATGATATTAATAATATAAAAAAACTAAAGGAGAAACTTAAAAAAAAGACGAAACCATTAGCTTATTTTAAAACTGTAATTTCTCTTAACATTAATAAAGAAAATATTTTTTTTAAAGGAAAAATCAAAGGCTATATTTCAAAAGAAACAAAAGGAATTAATGGTTTCGGATATGATCCTATTTTTATTCCAGATGGATATGATAAAACTTTCGGCGAAATTTCATCAAAAATTAAAAATAAAATAAGCCATAGATCAATAGCTATAAGAAAACTAGTTGAGTTTATCAAAAAAAATTTTTTTTAATTTATTTCTGTTAATTTAGCTTATTCATAATAAAAAAAATAAGATTATAATATTATGAAAAATAATTTATTGCTATTTATAATTATTTTTATTAGCTCCAAACTTTTATTGAGTCAACAAATTAATTATAATCTTATTGGAACTGTAGAAAATGAAATTACAAAAAAAGGAATGTCAGGAGTTCATGTGATTAATTTAAGTAATATAGATGGTGTGATTACAAATAAAAGTGGAGTTTTTGAGATAAAAGTAAGTTTAAATGACACATTATACTTTTCATATTTAGGCTATAAACCATTAAAGGTTCCTGTTACTAACGACATGATGAAATATGATAATCCTAAATTTCAACTAACTGAACTTGCATATGCTCTTGAAGAAATAATTATTAAACCATACCAGCTAACTGGATTTCTAGAAATTGATGTAAAAAATGTGCCTATAAATCCTGCTGGAAGATATAGGATAGCTGGAATGCCTTATTCGGGTTATGAAGCCGGAAATAGAAACGAATCATCAATTTCAAAAGCTATTGGATCAATATTTAACCCTACAAACTTACTCTATAATTTATTTGGAAAAAATCCAAAACAAATGAGAAAGCTTAAAAAGATGAGAGAAGATGATGAAATAAAAAACCTACTTGCCTCTAAATTCAATAGAGAAATTATTTCGCAACTATTAAAAATCAATACTTTTGACATTGAAGAAATTCTTAGAAATTGTAATTATTCTGATTCTTTTATTAAAAATGCTAACGACCTCCAAATTCTTGAAGCTATTAGTGATTGTTATCAAGAGTATAGAGTCCTTAAACTTTAAATTATTGGGTATAAACAAATATCAGTGTAAATCATTTTTCAATATAAGTTAAGAACCATATCTTTGCATTATATATTTCAGATATAATGAAACTTAATACTTTAAATGCCATTTCTCCAATAGATGGAAGGTACCGAAGTAAAACTAAATCTTTAGGTAATTTTTTTTCAGAAGAAGCACTTATAAAATATAGACTGCAAGTAGAAATTGAATATTTCATAGCATTATGTGAATTACCATTACCCCAACTATCTAGTTTCAACTCTTCTTTATTTGAGGAACTTAGATCAATTTATAAACATTTTAACTCAGATGTTGCAACAGAGATTAAAAAAATTGAAAAAGAAACAAACCATGATGTAAAAGCTATAGAATATTATTTAAAAGAAGAATTTAAAAAACTTGATCTAGATGAATATCAAGAATTTATTCATTTTGGATTAACTTCTCAAGATATTAATAATACTGCGATCCCATTATCAATTAAAGAAGCGGTTAACTCTGTATATCTAGAATATCTAAATTCAATGATATATTCATTAAAAGATCTTGCAAAAAATTCAAGAAATGTTACAATGTTAGCACATACGCATGGTCAACCAGCCTCCCCAACTAGATTGGGAAAAGAAATAGAGGTTTTTATAAAAAGAATTGTTCTTCAGAAAAATGATTTACAAAAAATACCTTATGCAGCAAAATTTGGAGGGGCAACTGGAAACTTTAATGCCCATAATGTTGCATTTCCTGATATAGATTGGAAAAAATTTGCTGAAAATTTTATTGAATACAATCTCAAATTAAATTATTCATTCCCAACTACACAAATTGAACATTATGATTATTTTGCATCTCTTTGTGATAATCTAAAAAGGATTAATACGATAATAATTGATCTTAATAGAGATCTTTGGACCTATATTTCAATGGATTATTTTAAACAAAAAATAAATCAAAACGAAGTTGGATCTTCTGCAATGCCTCATAAAATAAATCCTATTGATTTTGAAAATTCAGAAGGGAATCTTGGCCTAGCTAATTCAATTTTTACTTTTTTTTCAAATAAACTTCCAATTTCAAGACTTCAAAGAGATCTAACAGATAGTACTGTACTTAGAAATATTGGTGTACCTTTTGGACATTCAATTATAGCTTTTCAGTCAACTGATATTGGTCTTAAAAAATTACTAGTAAATAAAGATAAAATTAATCATGATTTAAATAATAATTGGGTTATAATCTCTGAAGCAATTCAAACTGTTTTAAGAAGAGAAGGATACAAAGATCCTTATGAAAAATTAAAAAATTTAACTAGAACAAATAACAAAATTAATCACGAAATTATTACCTGCTTTATTGATGGACTAGAAATAGATTCTAAAATTAAAGCAGAATTAAAATTAATTACTCCTTTTAATTATTATGGAATTTAATGTTTAAATTCATATCTATGTATAACTATATACTAATAATGAAAACAAAGAACATTTTAAAATTATTTTTTTTTGTTATAATTTTTCTATCATTAAAGTCTTGTAATAAAAATGATCCCGATGATAATATAATTAACTTTGTTCCCGATACTACAATAGTAAGTCCAGAAGCTGATAGCGAGTCTATTGATAATACTCTTTATTTAGAAATAAATGATTTTATTTGGGAAAATTTAAATCAATACTATTACTGGCAAAATGATGTCGCTAATTTAAGTGACGCTAAATCTAATGATGCTTCAACCTATCTTGAATTTCTTAAAACTTATTCTGATTCAGAAAAATTTTTCGAGAGTCTAAAATATAAAGATGATAGATGGAGCTGGATAGAAAAAGACTATAAAACTTTAGAAAATCAATTATCTGGTATTTCTTCTTCTAATGGTATGGATTTTGGATTATCTTATGTTTGTTCAGGTTGCCCTGAGTTAATAGGTTTTGTTTATTATATTGAACCCAAATCAAATGCTTCTGAACAAGATATTAAAAGAGGAGACATCTTTTATGCGGTTAATGATACACCGCTAACTGTAGATAATTGGATTGAGTTATTGAATGGCAATATTTCATATACTCTTAATATGGCTGATTATGAAAATAGTACCTTTAAATCTAATGGCAAATCTGTTGAATTAACTAAAATTGAGGATTTTCAGGAAAATCCTATTCACACAAATAAAATAATTGAAATTCAAGATAAAAAAATAGCTTATTTACTATATAATGGATTTTTATCAAGTTTTGAAGATCCTCTTATTTCTGTATTTGATGATTTTAAATCAAATAATGTGACTGATCTTGTTTTAGACTTAAGATATAATCCAGGTGGCTCAGTTAATAACTCTACATATCTAGCAAGTATGATTACTGGACAATTTAAAGGAGAGGTGTTTACTAAAGAGATTTGGAATTCAAAATTAACTACATACTTTGAAAGTGAAGCTCCAGATAGGTTAGTAAATTTATTTACTGACAAAACATTTTCAGGAAACAACTTACCTGCTTTAAACTTAGAAAAGATCTATATACTTACATCTGGTAGAAGTGCTTCTGCTAGTGAACTTGTAATTAATGGACTTAGTTCACATATTGATGTTGTACATATAGGATATAAAACAGCAGGGAAAAATGTTGGCTCAGTAACTCTTTATGATTACATAGATAATGATGGAACAAAAAACCCTAAACATGATTATGCCATGCAACCTATTGTTTTAAAAATGGCTAATAAGGATGGTTTTTCTGATTACTCAGATGGTCTGATTCCAGATATTGAAATAAAAGAAGATATATTTAATTTAGGTGTTTTAGGAGAAATTAATGAGCCTCTACTTGCTGAAGCTATTTCTAAAATAACAGGTTCATCAAAGAAATATCCTAAAAAAATATTTAATGAAAGTCGAAATGTAATCAATCCAGAAAATGAATCAAAAATGAGAATGTTTAAAGAGGATTTTAATCTAAAATAGAATAATTAATTTAATCCCAAGATGCATTTTACTTTCTGCAGCGGATTTGATAATTACAATTTTATTTTCTATATCTAACCATAAAATAATTCACGGAAATTTTATAAAAGAAAATTAAAGAAAACGTATAAAAAAAATCACCTAAGATTGTATTTATATAAAAAGGTATTGCTAATAAATAACAAGCAATGAATCCTTCTAATGTTAAAGGGTATCCAATAAGCCAAACACCAAAATTAGTTATAAAAAAAAATATGAATGAACTTAAAAATACCTTATTTATGGTATTAGTTTTAATATGTATACTAATTAATGAAATTAAAAAAAATGAAAAATAAACAAATAAACTCACTAAAGTGAATCCTAAATATAAATCAGAGATAAACATACAAATTAAAGGAAGTAAAACAGCTAAATACTTATTAGTAATCTTTATGGCTCCAAAAATAGCTATACCTCCAATTGGAGTGAAATTAGGAGGATGAGGAATTAATCTAGATAAAACAGCAAAAACAATTAAAAAACTTATTAGTATTATTTCAAAGTTTGATTTTATCAAATATTTCATTTAAAATTAATTAAAGAATCTATTAATCACTTAGTTAAATACATTTTTCTTCTAGAATACAAGTCATAAAACTCATCATCTTTAAGAGTCTCTATAAACAAAATACTTTCACCTGTACTTTTCATTTCAGGTCCAAGCTGTTTGTCAACATTAGGGAATTTGTTAAAAGAGAAAATTGGCTGCTTAATAGCAAATCCATTTAATTTAGGTTGAAACTTGAAATCCGAAACTTTATTTTTACCCAACATTACCTTAGTTGCATAATTCACATAAGGTTCACCATAAGCTTTAGATATAAATGGTACTGTCCGAGAAGCTCTTGGATTTGCTTCAATTACATAAACCTTATCATCCTTAATTGCAAACTGTATATTAATCAAGCCAATAGTCTTTAAAGCTTTAGCAATCTTTATTGTATGATCTTTAATTTGTTGAACAACATATTCTCCTAAATTAAAAACAGGTAACGTAGCATTTGAATCACCAGAATGAATTCCACAAGGTTCAATGTGTTCCATAATCCCAATAATATAAACACTATTACCATCACATATTGCATCAGCTTCAGCTTCAATTGCACCGTCTAAATAATGGTCAAGTAATAATTTGTTATTAGGAATTTTTCTTAATAAATCAACTACATGTGCCTCTAATTCTTCTTTATTAATAACTATTTTCATTCCCTGACCACCTAAAACATAAGAAGGTCTAACTAATATTGGGAAATCTAATTTTTTAGATAATTCTAAAGCTTCTTCAGCATTTTGAGCAACACCAAAATCTGGGTATGGGATTTTATTTTTCTTAAGTAAAGTAGAAAAACTTCCCCTATCTTCTGCTAAATCAAGTGATTTGAAATCTGTACCAATTATTTTTATTCCATATCTATCTAATTTTTCAGCTAATTTAAGAGCAGTTTGACCACCCAATTGAACAATTACTCCCTCAGGATTTTCAAGTCTAATTATATCATATATATGTTCCCAAAAAACTGGTTCAAAATAAAGTTTATCAGCAATATCAAAATCAGTTGAGACAGTTTCTGGATTACAATTAATCATTATAGTTTCATATCCACATTCAGAAGCAGCAAGAACTCCATGAACACAACAATAATCAAATTCAATTCCTTGACCTATTCTATTTGGTCCGGATCCTAAAACAATAATTTTTTTTCTTTTAGATACTTTACTCTCATTATCACTATATGGGGGATTACCTTCAATTTGCATCGTCTCTTCAAAAGTAGAATAGTAATAAGGTGTCTTCGCAGAAAATTCTGCAGCACATGTATCCACAAGTTTATAAACTCTTTGAACCCCTAATTCATTCCTTCTCTTATAAACTTGACTTTCTAAACAATCTAACATATGCGCAATCTGTCTATCAGCAAAACCTTTTTGTTTAGCCTCTAATAAAAGAGATTTATCTATAGTATTTATTTTAAAATTTGTAATTTGATTTTCTAAGGCATTTAACTCTTCATATTGTTTCAAAAACCAATAATCTATTTTTGTAAGTTCATAAATCCTAGATAAAGGAATTCCTATTTGTATTGCATCATATATAACAAAAACTCTATCCCAACTTGGATTAGATAATTTATGGATTATTTCATCGTATGACTTATAACCTTTACCATCAGCTCCCAAGCCATTTCTTTTTATCTCAAGTGACTGTGTTGCTTTGTGTAAAGCCTCTTGAAAAGATCTTCCAATACCCATAACCTCTCCAACAGATTTCATCTGAAGGCCAAGAGTCCTATCTGATCCTTCAAATTTATCAAAATTCCATCTCGGAATTTTAACAATCACGTAATCAACAGTAGGTTCAAATAAAGCTGAAGTTGATTTAGTTATCTGATTTTCTAATTCATTTAAATTATAGCCAATTGCTAATTTAGCCGCAATTTTAGCAATGGGATATCCTGAAGCTTTTGAAGCTAAAGCTGAAGATCTAGAAACTCTTGGATTAATTTCAATTGCAATTATGTCTTCCTTATCGTCTGGACTAACTGCAAATTGAACATTACAACCCCCAGCAAAGTCTCCAATATTTCTCATCATTTTAATAGCCATATCTCGCATTCTTTGAAAAGTATTGTCTGAAAGGGTCATTGCAGGAGCAACAGTAATAGAATCACCAGTATGAATTCCCATAGGATCCATATTTTCAATAGTACAAATTATTACAACATTATCTTGATTATCTCTTAATAATTCTAATTCATATTCTTTCCATCCCATTAAAGCTTTATCAATTATAACTTCATGTATTGGAGAAGCTTCAAGTCCCCGAGTTAATAATTTATCAAAATCACCAGGATTATAAATTATTGAAGCACCTGTTCCTCCTAATGTAAATGAAGGTCTAACAACAAGTGGAAAGCCAAATTTTTGAGCAATCTCTTTGCCTTTTAAAAAAGAATTTGCAGTTTCAGCAGGTGCAACAGGAATATTAATTTTCTTTAAAAGCTGTTTAAATTTTTCCCTATCCTCAGTAATATTAATTGCGTCAATATCAACTCCAATTATTTTAACTCCAAAATCTTCCCAAATTCCTTTTTCATCAGCTTCAATACACAAATTTAGTGCCGTTTGACCTCCCATTGTTGGTAATACAGCATCTACTTTATGGTTCTTTAATATTTCAATTATTGACTTAGTATTTAACGGCTTCAAATAAATATGATCAGCCATTTTAGGATCAGTCATTATGGTTGCTGGATTAGAATTTATAAGAATTGTTTCTATACCATCTTCTTTTAAAGATCTAAGAGCTTGAGTTCCAGAATAATCAAACTCACAAGCTTGACCAATAATAATTGGACCTGATCCTATTATTAAAATTCTTTTAAGATTTTTTTTCTTTGGCATTTTTAATTAAACTTTTTCAATATATAAAAAAAGGGTATTACTTAAAAAAAAGTAATACCCTTTTAAAATACTTTTATTCATTTATTTTTTATGTCTTGGTTCAGATGAAACAGAAATTTTTTTTCTTCCTTTAGAACGCCTATTAGATAAAACTTTTTTTCCGCCAACAGAAGACATTCTTTCACGAAAGCCATGTTTATTCCTTCTCTTTCTTTTAGATGGTTGAAACGTTCTTTTCATAAAAAAATAATTAGAAATGCTATTTACTAGTTACCAAGTCTAAATCGTCGCCAAATATACAATAACTTTTAATTAAGACAAGTCGATTTTAAAAACAATTCGAATTGTTTTTATTAAATTTGTGAAAAAAATTAATGATTCCAAAATCTTTTAAATTAGTCCTAGTTATTATAAGTTTCATTTATAGTATCTACCAATTTATGGAAAGCTATACAGGGAACGGAATATTTTGTCTTTTACTATCTGGTATATTTATTCTATTATATTTTAAAAATGAATTTATATTTATGGCTTTCTTAAGATTGCGAAAGCAAGATTTCCAAGGAACCCTTAAATGGCTTAATAGAATTTCCAATCCAAAAAAAAATTTAGTAAAAAAACAACAGGGATACTTTTATTATCTACATGGAATTATTTCTTCTCAAACCAATCTTACTGAAGCAGAAAAACATTTTAAAAAAGCAATTGAATATGGACTATCTATGTCTACTGATTTGGCAATGGCTAAGATGAGCCTGGCAGGAATTTTAATGCAAAAAAGAAGAAAAAGAGAAGCTGTTAATTTATTAAGTGAAGCAAAAAAACTTGATAAGCATGGAATGTTAAACCAACAAATCAAAATGCTTCAACAACAACTTAAAAAAATATAATTTAATACTTAATTTGGGATCTTAATATTATATAACTTTCTAGACTTATTGTTAAGGTGGTTTTCGATTAGCCATGGATTATGAATTTTTAAAATTTTATAATTTATTCCCATTTTTAAAGCAAATCTTGAAAGATTGCTTATTGGTGTGTCTACTTCAAATGACCTTAAACTTTCAGAATAATAAAGGTCTTTATCATCAAAAATAAAACCATAATCAAAAGGTTTAGATAAAATTAATTTAACTGCTAAAATTCTAAAAACATACCTTTTAGTTTCTAATCCCAATAATAAATCATAATAATTATCTACTTGTTGTAATTCGAGTTTTCGAAAAATTCCATTAATACCTCTATTATATGCAGCTGCAGCTAGAGTCCAGGATCCTAATTTCTCTTTTGCTTTTTTTAAATATTTACATGCGGCTTTGGTAGATAACTCTAAATGATATCTCTCATCTACATTATTATTAATTTCTAATCCCATTTCTCTACCGGTAGTTCTAAGTATTTGCCAAAAACCCTTAGCTCCTTTTGGAGAACGGCTATTTTGCAAACCACTTTCAATAACTGCTAAATATTTAAAATCATTAGGGATTCCTTCTTCTTCAAGAATTGGTTCAATAATTGGAAAAAATTTATTAGCTCTTTTAATCAACAACATCATGTTTGATTGCCAATAAGTGTTAACCAATAGCTCTCTATCCATTCTCTCTATTAAATCATTATCTTTTAATAATACAACCTCACCAGCAAAAGATACTGAATCGGGAGTTTTGATTGGATACACTTTGTAATCAGAATAAATTCCATTTGATTTTAAGCCATCACTTTCTTTTTGAATAGAATCAAAATTCTGTAATAAAAATATAACTACAGAAAAAAAAAGAAACACAAACAAAATTTTTTTCATAACCCTTAATTATTTTTTCTTAAAAAATCATCTTGTAATATTAAAGGTAAATTTTTATTAAACCAACTACTTTTAATTAAAATCATAGCATGATTTCCCCCTTTTATAATTATAGGGGTTTTGATTTTACTAATTGGAAAAATATTGTCTTTATCTCCATGGATATGAATTATTTTTTCTGAAAATTTTGTTCTATTCCAATTAATTAATTCATTTATGGCCCATCTTAAATATTTAGGATCTCTTTCTGATAAATACTTCTTATACAATTTAATTCGCCTTTTTACTAATTTGCCAAAAACAAAAGAAACAAGATCCTCCAAATTATTAATCCATTTAGAAGGAAACATAAGATAAGCTTTAGTTTTTTTTGCCATAATCATAGAAAAGGGCATTTCTTTATTTGATTTAATACTAGAAACAATTATAATTTTTTTAAATTTTATATGTCTTGACATTTCTTGAACCAATAAACCACCAAAAGATACTCCCATAACATAAGGATACTTATGTATTATTTTCTTAGACATCCTTAAGGCATAATCACTTATTTTTTCATTAGATTTTGGAGGAATCCATGAAAGTTTAATTAATTCAATGCTCTTATTAAAATTTAAAAATTCAAAAATTTCAGGACTTGCAGCTAATCCTGGCATTAAGTATAGATACTTTACTGATTTATTATGGCACATTTTAATGATTTGTTAGTGATAGAAAACTAAAAAATTACTAAATTTGCATTCTATTCTTAAAATTATAAATTTAATACATTTTATTCTTTTGAGATATTTAACAATATTCAATAAATAAAAACATACTATCAAAGTGTATAACCTTAAACTTGAGAATAATGATTTTCTTAGACAATTTGAAATTGAATTAGATGGAGAATTAGCTACAATTGAATATGCAGAACAAGAAAGAAAAATTTTCCTTACTAAAATTACAATACCTAAAAAAATAAACAAATCTGAATTTAAAGATTGGTTTATTAAACAAGTTCTTGAGTATGTTAGTAATAAGAATATTAAAGTTGTTCCTACAAGTCCTGAAATTGCAAGATTTTTAAGAAAAAACAAAAACTATAAAAGTCTATTGCCCGTTGGCATAAAACTGTAATTTTCGGTTCTTGCATATCCTTTTTCATCAATTGATTTAATTCTAGTATTAATGATTTTATTACTCAATTCTGGGTTCCATGGAGCCCTAACTCTAATATAATTTTCTGTTAAACCATATATATATCCCTTTTTATTAGAGTTCTCAAATAAAACTATCCTTTCTTTTCCAATTTGACTCTTATAGAAAATCATTCTCTTTCTTTCAGATAAATCTCTCAAAACTTTACTTCTTTTATCTCTAATATCTAATGGCACAACTTTGTCAAATGAAATTGCATCAGTATTAGGTCTTTCAGAATAAGGAAAAACATGTAAGTATGAAATGTCTAATTTTTCTAATAAATTATATGTTTTTAAAAACTCGTAATTTGTTTCTCCAGGGAACCCGACAATTACGTCTACTCCTATACAAGCATTAGGGTTTAAACTTTTTATATATTTGACTCTGCTTTCGTAATGTTTAGAAAGATATCTTCTCTTCATTTTTCTTAAAATATTATCACTGCCACTTTGAAGAGGAATATGAAAATGAGGCGCAAATAATTTACTATTACATACAAATAAAATAATTTCATTTGTCAAAAGATTTGGTTCAATTGATGAAATTCTAAATCTTTGAATTTCATTAAGTTCATCTAACTCAATAAGTAAATCCATGAAATTTTTCTTATATTTTTTATTGTAATTACCCCCCTTACCAAAGTCTCCAATATTAACGCCAGTTAAAACTATTTCTTTAATCCCATTAGAAGCAATTTTTTTTACATTTAACATTATTGATTCTACTGAATCACTTCTTGATTCTCCCCTAGCCAAAGGAATTGTACAATATGAACACTTATAATCACAACCATCTTGTATTTTTAAAAATGATCTGGTTCTGTCACTTAATGAAAACCCAGTTGAAAAATCTTTTAATTTATCAATTTCACAACTGTGAATTAACGTGTTTTCATTTTTGTTTATATTATTCAATAAACTTTCGATTTTATATTTTTCGTTAGCGCCAAGAATTAAGTCTACTCCTTCAATCTCTGATATTTTTTTAGGTTGAAGTTGTGCATAACAACCTATAGCGACAATAAAAGCCAAAGGGTTAGTTTTCAATGAACTTTTAACTAATTTTTTAAACTTTTTATCTGCATTTTCAGTTACAGAACAAGTATTAATTACATATACATCGGCACATTGATTAAACTTAACTTTAATATATTTTTCAGAATTAAAAGTTCTTGAAATAGAAGATGTTTCAGAAAAATTTAATTTACAACCTAAAGTGTAGAATGCAACTCTAGATTTCTTTTTATTAATAGGGGTATAAATATCAGTAACTTTCAAAATATTTTTAAAAAAAGATTAATTTTATGGCAAATATAAAATTTTGATTAAAAAATTTATACTTCCTTTTGAAATAACATTTTTTATATTTTTTCTAATTCTAATTATTTTAAAGAGTTGTTCTCCAATTGAAGAAAAAATAGATTATTCCAAAATTTTCAGATATAATGAATCAAAAAACATAACTTCATTAGATCCGGCATTTGCCAGAAATCCTCAAAATATATGGCCCATACAACAAATGTTTAATTCTCTTGTACAACTTGATGACTCACTAAATATAAAACCTGAAATAGCAAAGAGATGGGAAATTGATAAAAGTGGATTAAAATATATTTTTACTCTAAGAAATGATGTTTATTTTCATAGCTCTGATTTATTTGGAAAGAATAGAACTAGAAAAGTAATCGCCAATGATTTTAAATATAGTTTTGATAGATTAAAGAATGAAAATATCGGATCACCTGGAATTTGGGTTTTAAACAATGTGAAAAAATATGAAGCTTTAAATGATAGCGTTTTCGAAATAATCCTTAAAAAACCATTCCCTGCTTTTTTATCACTTTTATCTATGAGATACTGTTCTGTAGTTCCTCATGAGATTACTGATTTCTATAAACAAGATTTCAGAAATCATCCTATAGGAACAGGGCCTTTTAAATTTAAAAAATGGAAAGAAAATGTAAAACTAGTTCTAAGGAAAAACGAAAACTACTTTGAAAAAGATATTAAAAATAACAAATTACCTTATCTGGAGGCTATATCAATTACTTTTTTGCCAGACGTTCAAACTGAATTCATGCTTTTTAAACAAGGTGAATTAGATTTCATGAAGTCCATTGACAATTCCTTTAAAGATGATTTATTAACTCCTAATGGAAATTTAAGAAATAAATATGCAGAAAACATGAAAATGTTAAAAGGTCCAATTTTAAATACTGAATATATTGGGTTCAATCTAGAGTCAAAATCTGAAGTTGTAAAATCAGAAAAAATAAGAAAAGCTATAAATATTGGTTTTGATAGAAATCAATTAATTTCATATTTAAGAAATCATATTGGATTTCCTGCCGACAGAGGATTTGTTCCAAAAGGACTTTCTGGTCATTTAATTGAAGATTCAATAACTTATAATCCTATTAAAGCAAAAAAGCTGGTTGACGAATTCATAAAAACAACAAATTTGAATCCAACAATCACATTGTCAACCGATCCGAATTATATAGATATTTGTGAATTCATCCAAAGAGAACTTCAGAAAATTGGAATTAAAGTAATTATTAATATGATGCCAACTGCTTCTCTTAAACAAGCTAAAAATAATGGTAAAGTTGAAGCTTTCAGAGCCAGTTGGATAGCTGATTATCCTGATGCTGAAAACTATTTATCTCTTTTTTACTCAAAAAATTTTTCTCCTTTAGGTCCAAATTACACGCATTATAAAAACTTTACATATGATTCACTATATGAAAAAAGTTTTGGCATTACTGAACTTAAAAATAGGATATCATATTACACTAAAATGAATGAATTAATAATGGAAACTCTTCCTGTAATTCCAATTTATTACGATCAAGGAACAAGGTTTTTTCAAAAGAACATTAAAAACATCGGATTGAGTCCAATAAATTTAATCCATTTAAAAAATGTCTATAAAGAAAATTAAAAATTTAATTTAAAACTTAATCTTTCTTTGTAGAATCCTCTTTAGATGCTTCAGCTACAGGAGCTTCCTCTTTAGATGCTTCAGCTACAGGAGCTTCCTCTTTAGATGCTTCAGCTACAGGAGCTTCCTCTTTAGATGCTTTAGTAGGTGAGTTCTCAACATTAAATTTAGAATACTTATTTTTAAACTTATCAATTCTACCGGCAGTATCAACTAACTTAGTCTTTCCAGTGTAATAAGGATGAGAAGTTCTAGAAATTTCTAACTTAACTAAAGGATATTTAACTCCATCAACTTCTATAGTCTCTTTAGTATCAACAGTAGACTTAGTTATAAAAACATCATCATTAGACATGTCTTTAAAAGCAACAAGTCTGTAATTCTCTGGATGTATACCCTGTCTCATATTATAAATTCTAAAATTCTCGCAAATTTAGTTTATTTTTCTAAATATTGCATAAATTAGCTGAAATTTAAAGAAAAAAAAATGAAGAATTCACCTCCTAAAATTTCAGATTATTCTTTACAATACGGAACACTTCAAGGATTAATAGCTATTGCGTTTAGTTTCATGCTTTTTATCCTGGATCAACACTATCAAGGTGGTACTGCTGTAAACCTTGTTAATCTTGCAATTGCTATTTCAGTAATTTATTTAGCCCAAATAGCTTATAAAAAGAAAAACGAGGGTTATATATCTTTATCAGAAAGTATAAAAATAGGATTAGGAATTTCATTAGTTAGTGGAATACTTAGCATATTATTCTTTCTTTTATTGTCAAATGTTTTAGATCCAGAAATGATGGATAAAACCCTATTACTCGTTGAAGATAGAATGATTGAATCTAATCCTAAAATTACTCAACAAGAAATTGACAATATTATAGAAATGACTAAAAAATTTTCTGGCCCTGGAACATCATCAATGTTTATAATAATATTTAGTCTTTTCTTTGGATTTATTATTTCTTTAATTACTGGATTAGTTATTAAAAAAACTAAATCTGAATAGAAGGTTTTTTTTGTAATTTTATATATGAAAAAAACATTATGGACCTTTCTATTATAATCCCATTATTAAACGAGAGTGAATCTATTTTTGAATTACATAATTGGATTTCTAAAGAATTAAAGAATACAACATTATCCTATGAAATTATTTTTATAGATGATGGAAGTAGTGATAATTCATGGGATAAAATTATAAATCTTAATAAAAAATATCCAAATATAATAGGACTTCGTTTTTCAAAAAATTTTGGAAAATCACAAGCACTTCATGCTGGCTTTTTAAAATCTAAAGGTGACATAATAATCACATTAGATGCTGATTTACAAGATTCTCCAAGTGAAATTATTAATTTGTATAACAGAATTATCTCAGAAAAAATGGATATAATTTCTGGCTGGAAAAAAAAGAGATATGATTCATTAATTTTTAAAAATATACCTTCAAAACTTTTTAATTGGGCCGCAAGAAAAGTTTCTGGAATAAAAATTCATGATTTTAACTGTGGTATTAAAGCATATAGAAGTGAAGTCATTAAAAATATTAATGTATATGGAGAAATGCATCGTTACATCCCTGTTCTTGCTGTTCAAAAAGGATTTACAAAAATTGAAGAACAAATTGTTAAACATCAAGCTAGAAAATATGGCAAAACAAAATTTGGATGGTCAAGATTTACTAATGGTTTTTTAGATTTAATAACCCTATGGTTTTTTAATAAATTTGGCAAAAGACCTATGCATTTCTTTGGATTAATAGGTTCTATAATGGTTTTTATTGGATTTATAGCAGCTCTTTATTTAGGAATCGATAAATTATATTTTGAAACTAAAGGAAGATTGATTACTGATAGACCTCAGTTTTTTGTCGCTTTAACAACAATGATCTTAGGAGCGCAATTTTTTGTGGCTGGATTTGTTGGAGAGCTTGTAATTAAAAATCACTCAAACATTAATCGTTATAAAATCATTTCATCTTTATCACCAAAAAAATGAATCCATTTGAAAAATCAATTCTTTGGGTAGAAAAACCTTTTGATTTAAAAACAAGAGCTCAGGTTCTAGAAATTCAAAAAAAACCAAAACTACTCCATGATTCTTTCTGTAAAGATCTTGAGTTCGGTACCGGAGGAATGAGAGGCATAATGGGAATTGGATCTAATAGAATAAATAAATATACAATTGGAAAAAACACTCAAGGATTATCAAAATATTTACAAAAAATATTTCACAAAGAAAATATTAAAGTAGTTATTGCATATGACTCTAGAAATAACAGTAAAAAATTATCAAAAGTTGTGGCAAACGTATTATCAGCAAATAAGATTAACGTTTATATTTTTACTACTCTTAGACCAACACCTGAACTATCTTTCGCTATAAAAAAACTTAAAGCTCACTGTGGAATTGTTTTAACTGCTTCCCATAACCCTTCTGAATATAATGGTTATAAAATATATTGGAAAGATGGCGGTCAAATTGTCCCACCGCAAGATCAAGAAATAGCAAATGAAATAACTTCAACTGATTTTAATGAAATTTTATTTAATCCTATAAAAAAAAATATAACATATATAGATAAGGTAATTGACGATTCATTTATCAAAACATCATGTAAATTAGCTGATTTCAGTATAGCTAATAAAAAAAGTTTTAAAATTGTTTTCACTCCCATACATGGAACGACTTTTAAACTAATTCCACGAATTTTTAAAACTGCTGGATTTACTAATATTCATATAGTTAAAGAACAGACTACTCCTGATGGTGATTTTCCAACTGTAGAATCACCTAATCCTGAAGATCCTGAATCACTAAAAATGGCAATTACTCTAGCCGAATCTATTAATGCAGATATTGTAATCGGAACTGACCCTGACGGTGATAGATTAGGTATAGCTATTAAAAATGAAGATAAAAAATTTATCCTATTAAATGGAAATCAGATAATGATTATTTTGACAAGATTTTTACTTGAACGAAAAAGTGAAAAAATAAAATTAAATAACTCTTATTTTATTGCATCAACTATTGTTTCGTCACCTATGATGCTTAATTTGGCTAAAGAATTCAATATAAATTGTAGAATAGGTCTAACTGGATTTAAATGGATAGCAAAAATGATAACTGATTTTCCAAATGAAAAATTTATTGCTGGAGGAGAAGAAAGTAATGGCTTCTTAGTAGGTGATTTATTAAGAGATAAAGATGCGCTTACTTCATCACTTTTAGCCTGTAATTTAGGGATATTTCTTAAGAATAATAAGTCCTCTATACATAAATATCTTATTGAATGCTATGTTAAATATGGATTTTTTAAAGAAAAGTTGATTTCGATTAATAAAAATAGCGAAAAAGGATTAATTGAAATAAGCAATATAATGAGATCCTATCGAGAAAGTCCGCCAAAATATTTCTCTAATATAATGGTTATTACAATTGAAGACTATTTGACAGGAGAATCTAAAAATACACTTTCAAATAAAATTGATTATCTAACTTTACCTAAAACTAATTTACTAAGATTTATTCTAGAGGACAATTCTATGATTTCAATAAGACCTAGTGGAACAGAGCCTAAAATTAAATATTACATTTCAGTCAATAAAAAAATGTCATCTATAAAAAATTACAACAAACTTAATTCAGAATTAAATTTAAAAATAGAGGACATAAAAAAAGGATTAATAAAATAACATGAAATTTTTTAAAAAAATAATATATTTTGCAATACCCTATAAATTATACGCACTACTTAATATTTTATTCAATATTCTATATGCTCTTTTTAGCGCATTGTCTTTTGTGGCATTAATTCCAATGCTTGATGTACTTTTTAATACCACTGAAATTATTAAAGACCCTCCTGATTATGATAACATTTTCAGCCTTAAAGAATACATAATTAATTTTATTAATTATTATATTTCAAAAACTGTAATTGAGAATCCAATCAATGCATTAATTTTATCAATAAGTCTTATTTTAACTTTATTTTTACTTAAAAACATTTCAAATTATTTTGCATTGTATTTTATTACTTTTTTAAGAAATGGAATACTCAAAGACCTTAGAAACAAATTATATCAAAGATTAATTAAACAACCAATATCTTATTATTCTAATAAGAAAAAAGGAGATATATTATCAAGAATAACTTCAGATGTAATTGAAATCCAACATTCCTTTTTGTCAATTTTAGAACTTTTAATTCGTGATCCTCTGACAATAACTTTTACAATTATAATAATGTTTAGCATTAATTCTGAATTAACTCTTTTTGTTTTAATTTTCATACCAATTTCTGGACTTATTATTTCATGGATTGGAAAAGTTTTAAAAAAAATTTCTACAAAAGTTCAAAAAGAACAAGGGGAATTCCTTTCAATTGTTGAAGAAACACTTGGTGGCCTTTCAATAATCAAAATATTTAATGCTGAAAATATATTTATTAAAAAATTTTCTAATTCAGTTTCAAAATTTTTCAAATTTTCAAATACACTTTTAAATAGACAAAACATAGCTTCTCCTTTAAGTGAATTTCTTGGAATAGCTGTAATTGGAGGATTACTTTGGTATGGAGGTAAAATGGTATTAATAGAGCAAAATTTAAATGCAACTACTTTTATATCCTTTATGGCCTTAGCATACAATATACTTACTCCAGCAAAATCAATAAGTAAATCATTCTATAGCATAAAAAAAGGAGATGCTGCTGCTGAAAGAGTCCTGGAAATTCTTGAGACTAATGATTCAAGTATAAACTCCAATAATTTAATGAAAATTGAAAAGTTTAAATCTAAAATTGAATTTAAAAATGTGGAATTTTCATATAATAAAAATGAACTTTTAAAAAATTTTTCAATTTCAATTTTAAAAGGGAAATCAATAGCTATAGTTGGACAGTCAGGATCAGGGAAAACTACCATCGTTAATTTAATAAATAGATTCTATGAGATCCAAAATGGCGAAATATTAATTGATAATATAGATATAAGGAGTATTAAAGCTAATTCTATAAGAGGTCTTATTGGCATGGTTAGTCAAGAATCTATCTTATTCAACGACACAATATTGAACAATTTACTTTTAGGTAATCCAAAAGCATCAAAAAGTGAAGTTATAAAAGCAGCAAAAATTGCAAACGCTCATGACTTCATAGAATCTTTCCCTAAGAAATATGAAACTAATATTGGAGATAGAGGAAATAGACTTTCTGGAGGACAAAAACAAAGATTGTCTATTGCTAGAGCTATAATTAAAAATCCTCCAATTTTAATATTTGATGAAGCCACCTCAGCTCTTGATACTGAATCCGAAAAATTAGTTCAAAGAGCACTTAATAATGTAATGAATCAAAGAACTTCTATAATTATTGCTCATAGATTGTCAACAATAAAAAAGGTTGATTCTATAATTGTAATGAAAAATGGTAGAATTGAGGAAATTGGATCTCATTATGAATTAATCAAAAAAAATAATCACTATAGCAAATTGGTTCAAATGCAATCTTTATAAAAAGATGTTTTATGATTAACTATTAATCAAAAATAATAATATAAAAAATGTGAATAAAATCATTAAAACTTATTGAATCAAATCAAATATGATTGCTTTAATATTATCTAAAAAACGTATTTTTAAATTCATTTTAATTTATTAAGTAATGATAATTTTTTTTGGTGATACTGAAAATGAAGTATTAGCTATTGAAACCCTTTCAAAACTTAATAAAAACCAAATAAATAAGCTAATCTGGCTTTTTAATAAAACTAAAATAAATAATGAAAATATTGAGGGTGTCTTTGTAGGCACAAGATCAACTATGGTAACTCCATGGAGTACTAATGCAGTTGAAATAACTCAAAATATGGGAATTAAAGGGATATCGAGAATTGAAGCTTACACTCATATTTCAAAAGTTTCAGATTATGATTCAATGCTATTTGATGAATTTAATGGATTAAACCAAAATTTATTTCATATTAATATTATCCCCAAAAAAACTATTCAAATTATAAATATTAAAAAATATAATTTGGAACAGGGTTTGTCTTTAAATGACGAAGAAATAAATTATCTGGAAAAATTATCGCTTAAATTGGAAAGACCTTTGACAGATTCTGAGGTTTTTGGATTTTCACAAGTGAATTCTGAACATTGTAGACATAAAATTTTTAATGGAATTTTTATCCTTGACAATAAGAAAAAAGATCAAAGTTTATTTGATTTAATAAAAAAAACTTCTAAAATAAATTCTAATTCTATTATTTCAGCTTATAAAGATAATGTTGCATTTATAGATGGTCCTATTATAGAACAATTCTCTCCTAAAAATGGAGAAAAAGCTAGTTTTTATGAAATAAATAATATTAAGAGTGTCATATCTCTTAAGGCAGAGACTCATAATTTTCCTACAACTGTAGAACCTTTTAATGGAGCGGCAACCGGATCAGGAGGAGAAATTAGAGATAGATTAGCTGGAGGAAAAGGTTCTTTACCGATGGCAGGAAGCGCTGTTTATATGACTCCCTATCCAAGGCTTTCTGATTCTTATTGGGAGAAAAAAATAAAAAAAAGAAATTGGCTTTATCAATCCCCTTTAGATATCCTTATTAAAGCTTCAAATGGAGCCTCCGATTTTGGAAATAAATTTGGACAACCTTTAATTACAGGCTCTATTTTAACTTTTGAACATAAAGAAAAAAATAACATAATTGGATATGACAAAGTGATAATGCAAGCTGGAGGAATTGGAATTGGCAAAAACGATCAAGCTCATAAAGAAAGACCTAAAAAAGGAGACATAATAATAATCCTTGGCGGAGATAATTATAGAATAGGTATGGGGGGAGCAGCAGTATCTTCTGCTAATACAGGTTCTTTTAAAAGTTCTTTAGAGCTAAATGCAGTTCAAAGATCAAACCCTGAAATGCAAAAAAGAGTAGCCAATGTTATTCGTTCACTCTTTGAGCTACCTAATAACCCGATAATTTCAATTCATGATCACGGTGCAGGTGGTCATTTAAATTGTTTAACTGAACTAATTGAAGAAACCGGTGGATATGTTAATGTAGATCTTTTACCATTAGGAGACCCTACTCTTTCTATTAAAGAAATAATTGGAAATGAATCTCAAGAGAGAATGGGTTTAATTGTTTCCAAAAAAAACACCAATATAATTAAACAAATTGCTAAAAGAGAAAGGGCTCCATATTATGAAGTTGGAGTTGTCACAGATGATAATCATTTTACTTTTGATTCAAGCAAAAGATGTGAAAAAGCGATTGACCTTAATGTAAAAGCATTCTTTGGAAGCTCCCCTAAGACAATCATGAATGACAATAAAATGTCAAATTTATTTTCTAAAGTGAATTATGATAGTAGCTTATTGAAAAAATATATAAATAATGTTCTTGAATTGGAAAGTGTTGCATGTAAAGATTGGCTAACAAATAAAGTAGATAGGTGTGTAACTGGTAAAGTTGCTCAACAACAATGTGTTGGGGAACTTCAATTACCTCTTAGTAATTGTGGAGTAATGGCGCTTGATTTTAAAGGAAATCATGGCGTAGCAACTTCAATTGGTCATTCCCCTTTAACTAGTCTTATAAACCCGAGACACGGCTCAATTAATTCTATTGGTAAAGCTCTATCTAATATAATTTGGGCACCTTTAAAAAATGGAATAAAATCAATTTCATTATCAGCCAATTGGATGTGGCCATGTAATAACCCAGGAGAAGATGAAAAATTATATCAAGCTGTGAATTCATGTTCTGATTTTGCTATAAAATTGGGTATTAATATTCCAACTGGAAAAGATTCTTTATCAATGAAACAAAAATATTCTGATATAGAGGTCAAAGCTCCAGGAACGGTTATTATTTCAGCTGCTGGAGAATGTTCAGATATAAAAAATATAGTTGAACCAGTAATTAAACTTTCTGGTGGATCATTATTTTACATTGATCTAACTCATGATGAATTTAAACTTGGAGGATCTGCTTTTTCTCAATCTCTTGGATATATAGGGGGGAAATCTCCCACAATTAAAAATGCAAATTATTTCAAAGATGTTTTTAATACTACTCAAAGCCTAATTAAATCAAATATTATTGAATCTGGTCATGATATAGGCGCAGGAGGACTTATAACTTCTATTCTAGAATTATGTTTTTCAACAAATAATATAGGATTGAAAATAGATTTAACTAATTTAAATCAAACTGATACTGTAGCAACATTATTTTCAGAAAATATTGCTATTCTAATTCAATCAAAAAAAGATTTAACTTCAATATATAATAAGAAAAATATAAAATGTATCAAAATAGGTGAAGTAATTTCTAAACCGAAAATTCTAATAAAAAATCATTCCGAAAAAATCTCATTATCAGTAAATCAAATGAGACAAAAATGGTTTAATAAATCTTTTCTTCTAGATAAACACCAGACTAAACCTGAACTAGCATTAAAAAGAAAAGAAAATATTACTAAACAACCTTTAAAATATATATTCCCAAAAAATTTCTCAGGAAAACTAGAAAAATTTTCTCAAAATAGAATTAATGCTGCCATAATTAGAGAAAAAGGAAGTAATTCAGAAAGAGAAATGGCCTATGCAATGTATTTGTCTGGATTTAATGTTAAAGATATTCACATGACGGACTTAGTTGAAGGAAGGGAAACTCTCGAGGATATTCATTTTATTGCTGCTGTTGGAGGATTTTCAAATTCAGATGTTCTTGGCTCTGCAAAAGGTTGGGCGGGAGCTTTCAAATATAACGATAAAGCTAAAAGTTCTTTAAATAATTTTTTTAATAGAAATGATACTTTATCTCTAGGGGTCTGTAATGGATGTCAATTATTTGTTGAGTTGGAATTAATTACACCTGAACACAATAAAAAACCAAAGATGCTTCGTAATAATTCTGAAAAATTTGAATGTATTTTTACTTCTGTTGATATAAAAAAAAGCAAGTCAATAATGCTTAAAGGAATGGAGGGGAGCTCTTTGGGTATATGGGCTGCTCATGGAGAAGGAAAATTTTCATTCCCTCTAAAAGAAGATAACTACGAAATACCTGCTAAATATTCTTACAAAGATTATCCTTCTAATCCAAATGGATCTGACTACAATGCTGCAATGCTATGTAATAAAGATGGTCGACATCTTGTTATGATGCCACATCTAGAAAGGTCTACTTTTCCTTGGAATTGGGCTTATTATTTAGAAAAAAACAAAAATGATGAAATTTCTCCTTGGCTAAATGCTTTTAAAAATGCATACAATTGGCTTTCGAGATTTTAATGCATAAAATTATTTTGTTATTTTGTATATAATTGAAAAATACCCTAATGAATCCTACTAGACTTTTTGAATTTCTAGAATTTCAAGTTAATAATCAACCACTAGAAAAAACCCTATCAACCAAATATGCTGATAAATGGATTTCTATCTCATCTAATCAATTTCTTGAAGAAGTTGAAAAAATAAGTTTATCTCTTATCAAAATGGGTGTTAATAAAGGGGATAAAATAGCTCTTATATCAACTAACAATAGAACAGAATGGTGTATTATGGATTTAGCAATTTTACAATTAGGGGCTATAACCGTTCCTATATACCCAACCATAACTGCTAGAGAATATAAATATATACTAAACCACTCAGAAAGCATTTATTGTTTTGTTTCAGATAAAGTTATTTATGATAAAATCAATCAGATAAGAAATGAGATTACAACAATCAAAGAAATATTTTCCTTTGATCTAATAAATTACTGTAAATCATGGACTTTACTTAAAAGTGAAGATAATTCTTCTTATAAAAAAGATTTAATTTCTTATAAGAAGAAGGTGAACCCTGAAGACATTGCAACCATCATTTATACATCTGGAACAACTGGAACACCTAAAGGGGTAATGCTGAGTCATGGTAACATCGTGTCAAATGTTTTATCAAGCTCTAAAAAATTACCCTTAGACATAGGAAATTCAAAAGCATTAAGTTTTCTTCCCGTTTGTCATATTTTTGAAAGAGTTATTCTATATGTTTATTATTATAACAGTGTTGAAATTCATTTTGCAGAATCTTTAGAAACAATTTCAGAAAACCTTAATGAGGTCTGCCCTAATTTTATGACAGCAGTACCAAGATTATTAGAGAAACTTTACGACAAAATATATGCAAAAGGCTCTACTTTAAATGGAATCAAGAAAAAATTGTTTTATTGGGCAGTAGATCTTGGATTAAAATATCAACCATATCGTGGAAATGGTATTTTTTATGAACTAAAGCTTGTCATAGCTAGAAAACTAATTTTTTCAAAATGGAAAAAAGCTATGGGAGGAAATTTAGAAATTATATGTTCTGGAAGTGCAGCATTACAACCTCGACTAGCTAGGGTTTTTACAGCTGCTGGAATAACAATTGCTGAAGGATATGGACTTACTGAAACCTCACCAGTACTTACTGTAAGTGATCTTAGAAATAATTCTCTTAAAATTGGATATGTTGGTAAACCAATTGATGGTGTCAAAATTAAAATTGCCAAAGATGGTGAGATTCTCTGTAAAGGACCAAATGTAATGAAAGGTTATTACAAAGATCCTAAGAAGACTGCCGAAGTAATTAAAAATGGTTATTTCCATACTGGTGATATAGGTTTTATTGATAAGGAGGGTTTTCTTAAAATAACAGATAGAAAAAAACAACTTTTTAAAACTTCAGGAGGAAAGTATATAGCTCCTCAATTAATAGAAAACCAAATGAAACAATCGCTTTTCATCGAACAAATTATTGTAATTGGAGAGGGTCAAAAGATGCCTGCAGCAATTATTCAACCTTCATTTGAATATGTTAATCAATGGGCTATTGAAAAAAATATTAAACTACATGATGAAATTGAAAATATCTGTAATAATAATAAACTAATTGAAACTATTCAAAAAGAAATTGATTTTTATAACGATAATTTCAGTCAATGGGAAAAAATTAAAAAATTTAAATTAACACCTGAAGTTTGGAGCATTGAACTTGGACATTTAACTCCTACAATGAAAGTTAAAAGAAGAATTGTCGAGGAGAAATATAAAGAACTTATTGATAAAATATATGCATAGACTATTATTAGTAATAATTATCCGTAGTCAATCTATTATATTGTCCCCTTCTATTTCTTCTATAAATACTGAAGTCCCAGGTAATGAATAATTCAAAAATACTTGGTGAATAAACACCTGACGTTGAACTAACTGTAGCAGGTTTTCTAATAGGAAAATTATACAATAAACCAAAATCAAAATTTTCTACAGCTAACCCTATAGAAACTCCAATATTAGTTAAACCTGTGCCAGTAAGACCTGTTCCTAATTGTTGGCTTAAACCAAATGAAAATTCACCCAACTGAAGATCCTGTGATAAAAAAATTATAGAAGATTGATCTTGTTTAGTATAAGATAGAAAAGTATATAAATAAGAATACCTAGGAAGAAATCTCCTTTCGTAAGGATTTAAATCAAATTCATAAGCTCCCTGAACTGAGATTTGTATAGGCAAGTTGTTTGTCACATTATCATCTTCCCCATCATATGAAACATTGGGTCTATTTAACCTTTTTAAACTCATACCAGCTAAATACTTCTCATTATGTATTAAAAAAGATGCTCCTAAATCAAAATAATTTGCTTTATTAATCATCGCAAGCACTAATTCATCGTTTGTTTCTTGTCCTATAGTTCCAAATGGTATCCCAAGACCAATTATTTGATCTTCTAAGATTAGATTTCCTGGATTAACACCTCTACTTCCAAAACCAATAGTTACAGCTGGTAATAAAAATAAATTATTGTCAAGCTGTAATTTATAAACATAACTTAAATTAACTAAGGTTGTGTTATATCCAGTGCTCTGAATTTTAAAAGAATTAATATCTAAGCCTATACTGAAATCTAAATTCTCAAAAGAAAGAGAGCCAAATACATACTTGGTATCCATTTTATCATAAGCATTAACATTCATAGTATTATACAGAACTCCTACATTATTCAAACTATTAAATCCAAAATAACTAGGGTTTGTTTTTTGTAAAAATTTTGAATTATTAACAATATATTCTTCTTGTGCATAAAAATTTACACTTATAATCATTACAATAAATGATAAACAATAAATATTTATTTTCTTTTTTATCATCTTATTAATACAAAGGTTCCACTTTTTACTATTTCTTTATTTTTTGATGGATCAGTAGTTGAAACTTCACCAACAGCCGTATAAATATAATAAGGAGAAAAATGTTCTTTTCCTTTAAATAATCCATCCCATCCACATATTTCAATTGGATTCTTTTTATCTACACCACAAACACCATCATTAATTGTTACATCGGTATCGCTTTCAAAATAAATTAAATTCCCTCTATAATCATAAACTGAAAAGTTCATGGTTTTAAAACCTGTGAAAATTGGACGAAATATATCATTTACTTTATTGTCATCGTAAGGTGTAAAAGCATTTGGAACTAAGATATTATATCCTTTACCAACTTTAATTTCTTGTGTAAATTCAGAATAACATTCAACAGAATTATAAACTCTTAAAGTAGCAAAATAGGTCCCTGATATTCCATAAATATGCCTTATTGTTGTAACAGTTGAAGTAAGAGAATCTACCATTTCAGGCAAACTGCCATCACCAAAAATCCATTCTGACTTAACATAAGGGTCAGTAGATGTATTTTCAAAAGTAATCTCATCTCTAGCATTAATTTCTGAACTAGGATTTGGGTTAGCGCTACTAGTTGCAGTTTGAGTTGTTGAATATTTAAATCCTGCTTGACCAAGTCTTTTATCTATAGTAACAGAAACCCTACAATTATTATCAACATTTGTAATTGTTAATATTTTACTTGAATCTTCAGAAGCATTAGTTATTTTAACATTATATGTAAATGCATCTATTTTAGTTATATTAGGATTAGTAGTGGTACTAATTGCTGTTGGATCATAAGTTCCTATATTTGATCCGTCATAAGTGAAATTCAATCTTCCATTGTTATTATCGAAAATTTTAATAGTAATATCCCCTTGATCATTATTACAAAGATCATTAGATAAATATGGACCTTGCATTACATATAATTCCCTGTTTTGATCAACAATAATATTCTCTTCATAATAAATAGAATTGTTAACTAAATTTCCACATGATGAAACTGTATTTAAAGATTTAATAATAACTTTATAATTTCCAGGAGATAAATCAGTTAAACTTTTTTGATTTTTATAACTGTCAAGTGATTTATATCCAACAGGAATTGAAGTAGAACCGGAGCTCGTCACACTCACAGTTGAAAGATCTTCGATATACCAGTTAATCTGTAGGGGTAACTGACCTCCGGTCACTTCAATTTTAATTTTACCATTTTCTGTTAATGCATCACAATCAGGTGGAAGAGATTTTACTGTTTTACCATCTTTATCAGTAAGGCCACCTTGAACAACAATATCTTTAGTAGAGTCAGACGAAACTACTATTGGATTTGGTGTAACACTAGTAGGATCTCCTATTATTACAACACAACCTTGACTATCTGTTACTGTTAAAATATAAGTTCCTGGAGGTGCGTCAGTAATCGTTTCTCCAATGTAAGATGCATCAGGGGAAGTACTACCACTTGCTGTATAAGACCAATCATAATTATAAGTAGCAATACCATTAATTATATAAGGAACTCCTCCTGAAACTTCAGCTTTTAATGAACTAACAACGCCAGTACAAGGATCGGGATCAAACGTTAAGCTTCCGGCATATTCTAATTTCAGAGGTTCAATAATAGTAAAACTATAAGTTTCAACACAGGTTGAGGTTCCTGTCTCACTAACTGTCAAAATATAATCTCCAGGTGATTGACTCTTTATCCTATGCAAAGATGCTGCATTTCCAGGTTTAACATATACTGCTGTAGTTCCTCCTGAAAGATCAGGAGAACCATTTGGTCCTGTAAGAGATAATTCAAAAGTAGCATTATTTCCTAAATTATTTTCGATATTAAATACGATATCATGAAGTTCATTAGCAGGGTCAACACAATCTGAACTGGTTTTTTCGGTTTTAAAATTAAGTATCCTCAGACCTTTTTCTTTTATACTAATCGCTCCAGTAACATTCTCTCCTCCACATATCGGATTTGAGTAATTTCTTGCATCACTAATCCTTGCTCTATATGTTCCAACTTCTAATCCTGAAGCTATTAAATTCCCATTTAAACTTGGAACTTCAAACCAATCTTCCACTGATTCAATTAAATCTTTTTGTAAAGCATCTAAAGGATAACCATCATCTTTGTCATTAACGCCATCACCATCAGTGTCGGCAAGATTTGGATCAGTTAACGAGTATGTGTTTTCATATGCATCAGTTAAATTATCTCCATCTGTATCCAATGAACTTAATAAAGTTGTCTGAGTGGCTATATTAGTATAAGGATCAGTTGATTGTAAAATTTCATCTAAATTAATATATCCATCTCCATCAGAGTCAGGGCCTCTAGGATTTGAATTAATAACATCTACTCTTAAACGTTCTTCCCATCTAATACTTAATGGTGGAATTAAATTTTGAATGTTTGAAACTTCAATAATTCCAAATGAATTTCCACATCCAATATCCTGAGTTTTTGATATACTATAAGTTAATGATGGATTTTTATCTAATAATTCTTCAGATCCAGAAGCCGAAAGACAACTACTTCCTGAAAGAGAAATAGTCCATGTATATTCTCCACTTTTTTCCAGGCTAATTGATCTTTCTTTTAAATCTGCACCTGTTAAATCACCCCATGATCCATCAAAACTGTATGCTTTTGCAACGTTTGATATCTGAACTCTTGAATTTAGAGGAAGATCATTAACTGAATTAAAAGAAATAGACCCTAAAACTCCAGATTCGCAATCAGTATCTGTGTGTGTAGATATAACCTCTGGTTTTACAGGTATATCCCAAGTTATATTAGTCGCAAAATCTGCAGTTTCACAGCCATTACCATCTATTAAAGACATCGTAGCTATAGGTTTAAGAACAGATTCTAAATCTGAATATGGATAAGTAACAGTTATAGTACCAGAAGATGCACTACTTGCAACATAATCTCCAATTCCATCTTGACCATTAAGTTTTATGTCATAATCAAACCCAGCTTCTGCATTTGTAACTATAAATTTCAATATTAAAGGTTCCTCAGGACATTTTGGATAACTTGAATTATTATTATCAAAAGATACCGAAGGAGAAGATGGTTGTTTTATCAAAATATTTCTGGTGGCTTCACAAAATAAACCATCTGGGCCTTGATCTCTTACAGTAATGCGATATAAGCCTGCTGTCAAATTCTCTGCACTAGATAAAGCTCCTACAGCGGTCACTGCTGGACCAGTCAAACCAGGGAGTTTTGTCCAAGTAAAAGTATATGTTGTTCCTTTTCCTCCTGTTGCTTCAACATTAATTACACCATTATCAAAACCAGTCTCACAATTAAGAGTTATTATTCCATCTGTTGTAGTACCTACTCCAGAAGCAGCTTCATAATTTGGTCCAGATGAAGCTAAAACATTTAATTTTAAAGCATCATATCCCTCAATTGTAAATTCTTGATTTATAGAACAATTAAGAACAGTATCTGAAACAGTTAAAGAATAAGTTCCAACTTCAAGATCATCCAAATTAGGACCATTTCCACGATAAATTCCATCTTTATACCAAGCGTAAGAATAGGTTCCAGTGCCACCACTAAAAGCTGAAACAGGAACACCTGCAATAGTTTGTAATGTTTTAATACTTCCATTTGAGGCTGTTGCTGTAGCACAATAACTCTTTGCAATTAATACTTTAGCGGCATCATATTGAATCTCCGTTCCAAGTTTTATATTATCACGTTCAGCCCATTTTGAGGCATCCAAACATGTATTATCTCTAAATAAAATTCTATAAGATTTACCTACAATTGCCAGATTAGTAAAAGTAAAAGTAGCTGTTCCTGTATCAGGATGGGTAGCAACAAGAGCTCCATTTTCATCATATAGGAAAACATTATAAACACCATCTCCACCAGATACAGAACCTAAAATTGCACCAGTTGTTGCTCCACCACATAATTGAAGATCATTAATTTTTAACTCAGTAGCTCCTTTAATTGTAAAGGACACTGTTTCAGACTCACAACCGTTAAGAGTAACCTTTAAATCATAGGTTCCAGAAGCAAGGGCTGAAGGGTTTACCGCCTCAGCCAATCCTGATTTGGTCCATGCGATACTATAATTAGTAACCCTATTATTTTGCGTAGTTGCAACTGTAGAAGTTACAACATCCGAACTAGTAACATTAACAACAGGAGTGAAAGGAGTCCCAGCAACATTAGCTTCTAACTGAATTATATTTCCTGCTACTGCAGAGGCAGTAACTGGACTTAAATTAGGAGCTGGCGAATTATTTATTTTAAATACTAAATCTGTAATTATTTGATTAAAAGTAGGAGTAGTGGTAACTAGTTCCGTATAAGATTTAGTTCCTAAATTAATTTGAAAACTATCCCCTACAGTTGATGTACCAGTAAATGTGATTTGATCTATTTGTTTAACTGCAGTTTGCCCACCAGTAACAAAATTTGCAAAATCAGCAGACGAAGAAGATGGAAGTATAATAGTTCCATCAGAAGCATTAAAACAAGTTTCATCTGTAACTAAAGCTTCAATAGCAGTTTTATTAATTTCAGGCTTAGGGTTAACTTCAATTTGACCTGAAAGAGTAATTTCAGGAGTACAACTATTTAAATTCACAGTAGAAACCTGATATGAGAAAACTGTAGTAGCAGAAATATTTGCAGTTGTAGAACCGGCAATTTGGAATGTTTTAGATGGAACGCCAAAACTCTGATTATCAAATTCAGGATCAAATGGTGACCATGTGATACTTACAGTTTGTGCACCTCCACTCCAAGTATAAACAATAGGAGTGATTTCTTGAGTTCCATCATTACATAACCCTGAACCTTGTACAGGATCTCCTGAAGTAAGAGTTAAACCAGAAACAGGATTGACATTGAAATCTCCAGTGACCTCAGAAATATCTGGAGTACATCCGCCAATTGTTGAAATTGTAAAGCTTTGATTAACTATTGGTGCTGCTACAGGATCTACGGTCCCTGATATAATTAACACATTTGAAGCATTTACACTATAACCTAAACCTGAGACCAAACCTAATACAGTTGCACCTGTAGCTCCACCACCCAATTGATATCTAATTTCATTAATTTCAGCTCCTGAACATACTGTTTGATTTCTAGAACCTGAAGAAGCATCATATGTTATTGTATCATTTGGATTAACAGTAATTGTACCAGTAATTGAAGCTTCCGAACAATTTGATAGATTACCTGTTGTAGAAACTGTATAAGTATAATCAGTAGGAACAAGAACGTTAAGATTATCGGGTTTACCAGAAATTTTTGCCGTTTTTGCCACATTATTAAAAGTAAAGCTAATTCCACTTGGTAAAGATGGACTCCATGAAATTTGAGCACCTTGTGCAGCACCAGAATAAGTAAAATTAATATCAGTTATATTAACATCATCACAAACTGTTTGAATTTGAGTAGGAGTTGAGACAATACTAATTGTAGATTTAGGTGTTACAATTATCGTTCCCGTAACTGATGTTGGAGAACATACAGCTCCATTAGTATTTAAAGTATAGTTGTAAGTTTCTTGCGTGCCTGTAGCAACAGAAGATGGTCCAGGGGGTCCATAAATCGAAATCTTACCTGTTCCTTGAACTATTACTGGATCTGAAATCGTTACATTTGTGTTACTACTTGTAGTTGAATTAATAGTAAATCCAGTACCTGAAGTAGTCCCAGTTAAAGTAATAATTTGTCCAGCAATAGAGGAAGAAACTAGAGGACTAGCATCTAAAAGAGCATTTAAACTTGTAGCTACCTGTGCAGGAGTTCTTGCTTGATTAGTTTCATATTTAAATTCAATTCCGTTTAAATAAACTCTAAATGTTTCAGTAGAAATTCCACTTGTATTAGTCCCTCCAAATGTAATTCTAGAAATTTGTTGGGTGAATGTACTAAGAGTAGAAACACCTATAGGGAGCCCAACAGGACTAACGGCCGTTACACCTCCATACATTTCATAAATAATCGGATCTAAATTTGAGCCTTCACATATTGTTTGGTTATCTGATCCACTTGCCGGAGAAATAATTAATTTTTCACTAGGCTTAATAGTAATACTTCCTGTTTTTGAATCTTCATTACAACTACCAAGATTAGCATCAGTTGTTAAAGTATATCCATAAACTCTATCAGCAACATCACCAGTAATAGGAGTTCCATATATTAAAACTACAGGGGGATTTGTAGAATTATCTAATCGATGCTGAATATTATTAGGTAATCCTGTTATTGTGTAACCGGTAGCACCACCATTTAATGTATAACTAATAGTGGCAATTTCAGTTTCATCACATAAAATTTGATTAGTTGTTGTAGCTAAAGAACTTAGTGTTAAAAGCGATTTAGGTTTTACTGTTATTGTTCCTGTTGCACTATCAACAGCACAAGAAGATCCGGAAGTCACCAATAAATAATTATAACTAGTATTGGTTGCTGCTGAAGTTGGAGTCCCAGAAATAACAAATAAACCAGGACTAGTTCTTAAAATTGGTTGAGATAATGTTATGGCATTAGAACTAGGTAAAATGGTGGTACTGAAAGAAGTCCCAGCTACACTTGCGGTAATAACTATTGTATTTGATGCTCCTGCTGTGAAAGTTGCAGATACATCAGGATTACCACTTATTGCAGTAGCTAATCCATTACCAATTTGAATTAACGTTCTAGTAACAGTACTAGTGATAAATGAAAAAGGAGAACCGTCAATATAAACTGTATATGTTTCTGTTGCATTTCCAGTAACAGGACCGGTTAAATTAACATTCATTATCTGTTTTCTTGGAGTGTACTCTCCATTTACCCCATCTGGTAAATTAAGAGTTGGTGTAAAAGCTGCAGAAGCAGCAGATCCATAAAAATCATATTCAATTGGAATCATTGGATCATCAACACAAACACTTTGAACCTCTGTTGCAGCAGCTCGAACAACAATTTTTTGGTTTGGTTTAAGAGTTATTACCCCACTTAAAGGTGTTGGATCAGCTCCACATGGGCCTCCAATTAATGTAAAGCTATAAGCGTAAGATGTCTCGAAATCAATTCCAACATTTTGAAGAGCTGGTATTGTAGAAACAGTTGCTGTTGTTTTAGCTCCATTAAGTTGAATATCTAACCAGGCAGGATTAGCTCCATTAGGAATTATAGCAACAGCTCCAGGGGTTAAATTAAAAACTATAGGAGTTATAGGGTTATTATCGCAAAGAGTCTGATTTCTAGCTCCTGAGGTAGATTCATGAGAACCTCCAACTAAAGGAGATACCGTAATTGTACCACTTACTGTTGTTGCTCCATTACATGATAATCCATCAGTAGTTAAAATATAAATAAATGATGTTGTTTCAGTAGTAGCAGCTGAAGGTGTTCCTGAAATCCTGTAAATAGCTGGGGTTGTTACAACTGTTGGAGATGTCACAGTAACAGTAGCGGAAGTTTCAGATATTGTAACATAAAAAGGTATCCCAACAGGTCCAGTTACTGACATTAAATCAGTAGCAGCATCAAAAGTAAAAGTAAAATTAGGAGTAGATGTCGATGTTAAATCAGTAGCCAACTTTGCCCCTAAAGCATCAACATTTAAAATAGCTCCTACTAAAACTGTTGTAACAACAGAAGAAGCTGCATTAATTCTTAAAATAAACGTGTCTGAAGCCGCAGTGCTTGTTCCTCCAATTTGAAATTGAGTTACTTGAGGTCTTGAAATTAATTGACCAGTAACTCCAGGTGGAAATAAAGAACTAGCCGTTGTAGTTAAATTATAATTAATATTATTTACTTCAAATTCTATAGTTTCAATTGCATTACTAACGCATCTTGATTGAGTAACTACAGCAGGGTCGGTTGCAGCAATTACAGGAACTGGATTAACAATCACATTAACTCTTTCTGTATCAGCAGCACATCCACCAGGATTCCCAGTAGGGGTAATATCGACAGGGTAAACATTTGTAACGGCAACCCCTAAATCAACTTTTCCTTTAACTGTAATTTCAATGGGACCCGTTCCTGAAACTGAGGTTGATAAGCCCGCAGGTAATCCAGTTACTGTAAAACCTGTGGCATCATTAGCTCTTATAGTAAGTATATCTGGATTGAAATCAGCCCTATCACATATGGTAACAGAATTAGTTCCAGTCGTAAAAGACATCAAACTTTTTGAATTTACAGTAATACTTCCTCCAAAAGATGTTGTTGCGCATCCACTAGAAACAGCTGGAATTATTAGATAATCATAAGTTGTAGCAGTTGCATTATCAGTAACCGTACCACCAATAACAAGAGTTCTTATAGCCTGAGTACTAGTTGCTGTTCCAAAAGTAACTCCCGGTTGAGCATCAGTAGAATTAACATAAGTTTCAAATGAATAGCCCGCATGGGAAGGGTTTTCAGTTATTACTAATTGATCACTTGCCGCAACATATGAAGCTGTTACAGCTGGAGTATTTGCAGATCTTAAACCAGAAGAAGTTAATTTTGTATTAGAATTAATTGCATCCGCAAGCCCTTGCCCTAAAGTATCAGTATTAGCATCAGTAGTTGTAAAAGTTGAAACCACACCATTAATAAAAACATTCCATACTTCACCTGCATTAAGCGCATGCAATGCATTTGGCTCAATAGTATATGAAGAAATCTGAGCAGTTGCAATTTCATTTATAGTTAAACCCTGAGGGTCACTAGTAACAAATGAAGATGTTGCTCCTTGCGTAAAACCAAAAGAACCCCTAGAAGCTCTAATTTCATAGGTGATCGTATTAATTGCACTACCTTGACAAACTTGTTGAAAATTAGTTCCACCTCCAGAAGTTAGTAAAGCTGTAGGAGCTGTAGGGATATATATTACTCTGCTAAATTTAGGAGATGGACAATCAGAAGCTAAATCCCTTGTTTCAGCGTATATGGTAACTTCCCCTCCAACAAAACCAGGATTCCAATTTAACGTTACTGTTTTATCAGCATTAGAAAGAAGCGGAAAAGTTCCATCAGCATCAGCAACTGGAGTTGCAACATAACTTCCAGGAGTTAAAGCTGTTGAATTATCAATAAACCAATCAATCAGATAAGGAGTTGGATCTGGCGTAGTTTTTAATTTTGATGTGAACCCTGCTGCAGGAATAGGACATCTTGGTTCTCCAAATGCTGCATCAAATTGAATCCCATCAATTGGATTATCTAACGGAGCTATATCTACTAATTTACCTCCATTCCAAACAGTGGTTGGAGCGCCATTACATGAAATTGCTCTTGATTGAACTCTAAAAGATCCAACCCAACCAACGTTCCAAGTCATTATTCCAGTAGTTGAATTTATTACACCCGGGAAAGTGGCTGTAGAACTGGCATCAGGAGCAAAACTTGCAAGTTGATATTCAACAGATTCGTAATCATTAGTATTAGTATTTAAAGTTGAAGAAAAATATCTTGTTGGTCCGTGTCTATTTCCAGGAATAAGATCATCAATCCAATCTTGTGTTATTTGACAAGTAGGTTCTGGTCCAATATACATACAACCGTCCCATCGCTCAATCGCAACAGGGGTATCAAGAATTGTTGCTTGAACTACAGCAGGTGTAGTATAAGGAACTACATGAATAGGAACCGTTAAATCAGGACCTTCAAGATTATTACAGCCTTTAGCTCTTACTATTATATTTGCTATTCCCGTCCACCCAGGAGACAAATAATATGTCGCCTGTCTACTTGATCCAGTTCCAGGAACAAAATTAACTGATCCAAAAGCTCCAGGTGGAGAAAACTGCCATTCAAACTCTAATTCTGCATCTGCCTTACTAGCATAACCGTAACAAACACTGAAAGTTTGTGAAACAACAGTAGTACTGTTACACATTGTATTATTATACATTTTAACACCTTCTCCAATAACAACAAAGTTTGAATTAAATCCTCCTGCATTTTTTGAAATATACCTAGGAGCAACAACATCCCAATTCTCTTCTATTGTATATGATGTAGTTATTGAATCACAAACATTTGTAGTTGAAGAGGTAGTAATAGAAAAATTATTTATATTTCCGCTTCCTGACAAAAATGTAGGATCTCCAGAAATTTGAAAATCAGTACCACCAGAAACAAAAATTCTTCCACCCACATTAGTAACAGTACCTCCAGATGTTGATGTTACATTCAAAGTAGTACTTAACCTTTCTATAACTACAAAATCAGCAGCTCCACCAAATTCATAAGTAATAGTATTAATTCTTGAATTAGGACAAATTATCTGATAACCAGCGCCAGCTAAATTTCCTGGAGGATCGCTGGTTTGGTTAAGAATAGGCCCTTGAGTGACTTTTATTTCAATAATATCAGAATAAGTTTGACAACTAGCTTCTGCAGGATTTTTAACCGCAAGAGAGGATAAACCAGAAACAAATATTTTCATATCTAACATCGAACTTGGACTATCAGACTTAACAGCAATTGAAGGAACTCCTGATGTTCTAGCAACATTATAGGCGCCTCCACCGGCTATTATAGCAACAATTTTAGTGGTAGAATCATAACTAGCATTTACTATAGGATTTACAGAGACCAATCTTGCAAGCTCTTTTCCAATATGATCTATTGTACTACTAGCAACAGTAGTAGCAAAAGTATAATCCTGACTATTAATGGATATCGTATATGTTACACCTGATGATGGAGCTACAGCAGGAACTCGAAGTGATAGTCTTACAGAAGTTTTTTCTACTTCAACAGGATCAGGAGCTCCAGTATAAACAATTTGCGCTCTATAATAAGTTTGTGGAAATGTAGGATTATGTGCCGCAGCAGCAGGAAAAGGTAAAACAGCTGCAGATTGACCCGCTATAGTAGTCCAATTTGTTTTGTCTGTTGATCTCTGCCATTGATATGTTATAGATGTTGAAATTGATGGTGCCCCAACTAGTTGAATAGAATCTGGTAAATCATTTGAACATATATCTTGATCGGCTAACAAATTCCCATTACTTAATTCTGGTAATATTGTAATCATAATTGTATTTGTAAGACCTTCACAAATCTTAATTGAAGCAGAAGATGGATCAAAAAGACTGCTGATTGCTTTCCTTCTATAATATGTAGTTTGTATTAATGCTGGAGGATTAAGCGAAACTGATATTTCCCCAGCAATATCAGTCCAAACAGCATTGTTTAATGATTGTTGCCATTGATATGTTATAGTTCCATTTCCAGTAGCATCCAAAGGGCTTCCACCGCTAGGAGAACTAACAATTGAAGGAGCTGTATTTCCATAACAATAACTAGCAGAAAGATTAGGATCCAATGTTCCTGCATTAATAGAATTAACGGTTACTAAATGTTCATCACTAATTGCTTCACAAGAAGCGGAACCAGCAGCAAAAGCTTTTCTTCTATATCTGTATGTTTCACTAACTCCAGCGGAAAAAGTAAGATTTAGTGAGGTTGCTCCTGGTATATTAGTCCATGCACCACCTTCTTCCTTATTTTGCCATTGATAAGTTATAAGAGCACCAACTGCACCCCCAACAAGAGTTAAATTAGTTGGAATATCGCCCTTACATAATACTTCATTATTATTTGAAATGGTTCCCCCCAGACCAGTAATTGGGGCAGTAACAAAAACTTCAACAACATTACTGTCAGCAGTACAGACTTTAGCATTAAGAGTGCTTCTAACTTGCCTTTTAAAATAAGATGTCTGATCTAAAGATCCTGGTGAATAAGAAGGACTATCAGTAGAAGCAATAGCCTGCCAATTTATAGTATCTGTAGAAGTATACCAACTATAAGATGTTGCACCCGAAACTGTCGGTAACGCAGTACTAGAAAGCTTAGGAGGAGTATCTCCAGAACATATTGTTATTCTAACAGTTGGGCTAATAGTACCAGCAGTAGTAATAATATTTTCAACCATAGTAAGTGCCTTTGAAACACTACAACCTGAAGGAGTTGTATACGTGACACTAACTATATCAGTATTATTTAATGCACTAGTAGTATATGTAGATGTTAGACTGGGACCCTGCTTAGGGACACCATTAACAGCAAATGTAAAATTAGTAGCAGCAATATCTGACTCAGCTGTGAAAAGTACACTTTCACCGGTACAAAAAGTAATATCATCTGCTAATGAAGAATTAAGAAGAGTTGATGGAACTGCTGCAATACTAATATTAATAGGATCCGATTCTACAGCACATCCTGCAGCATTATAACTATTAACTGTTACCTTATTACCAGAAATTAAAACACTAGAAGTATAAGTGCTTACAGCAGAACGTGCACGAACAGTTACTCCGCCAACAAGAAATTCATAAGTGATGCCCCCTGAAGCATTAAATTGTATAGTTTCTCCAAGACATGTGGTTATAGTATTCGTTTCTGTAATAGCACCTGGAAATGCCACAATATTTGAAATCGGACCACCAGAAATAGCTACTAATTGAGTATTACTTGACTCATCACAAACACTAGCTCCACGAGTACTCACAGTTCTTCTTTGATAAAAAGTGTTAACAACTATTCCTGCTGTAGGAGTATATGTTTGAGAAATACCACCAACACCAATAGGAGACCAGGATGCGCCATCAGTAGATTTATACCATTGATAAGAAAGTACTCCTCCAGGTTTAATTGAACCAACTGTTCCTGT
>CABXRK010000013.1 GCA_902514625.1 uncultured Bacteroidota bacterium | reverse complement strand
CTCCCCTTTTTTTATTATTACATATTGAGGGCCCATTTTTTGAATTAAAGATGCTGCTTTTAATAAAGAATTAGTATTAGTTAAAAGTTTAGCTTCTTCATCATTTACTGAAATCAAATTAACTTTTCCAATAACTTCATTTAAAACATCTCTATTTTTTTCAATCCAAAAATTCATTGTATCTAATAAAATAAAATCAGCGCTATTTTTAATTTGATTTAGAGATTCTAATTGAATGTTTGGATCTAAATTACCGATTACAGCAACTTTAGAATTAAGATAATATTTAGGTATTATAGGGTTGAAATTAGCAAGCACATTTACCTGTGTTTCAATTGTAGTTCTATCATTCATGTTTAAATGATATTTTCCACTCCAAAAAAAAGTAACAAAAAATACTTTAAATAAAAGATTAAATGATTTTAAATCAATAACTTCATTTTAAATGGGTGTAAGAAAACAAATTTTTTATGAGTGATTCTATAAAACATGAATGTGGGGTTGCTTTAATTAGATTAAAAAAACCTTTACAATTCTATAAAGATAAATACGGCACTTCTCTTTACGGGATAAATAAGATGTATTTAATGATGGAGAAGCAGCATAATAGAGGTCAAGATGGAGCAGGGTTTGCAAGTATTAAATTAGACATGGAAGCGGGTGAGAGATATATTAGTAGAATTAGATCCGATGATCAACAGCCAATTCAAGATGTTTTTAATCAAATAAATAAAAGAATTAAATCTATCATTAATAATGATAAGGATCTTGAAAATAATTCGGAAAATTTAAAAAAAGTCATACCCTATCTAGGAGAACTTATGTTGGGTCATGTAAGATATGGAACTTATGGAGATAATGGAATCGAAAGTGTACATCCATTTTTAAGGCAAAATAATTGGATGCACAGAAATTTAATTGTTGCAGGAAACTTTAATATGACAAACGTTTCTGAGCTTTTTGAAAATTTGATTTCATTAGGACAACATCCTAAAGAAAAAGCGGATACAATTACAGTAATGGAAAATATCGGACATTTTTTAGATGATGCAGTAGCTAAAATATACAAGAACCTTAAAAAGGAAGGATATACTAAAAATGAGGCATCTCCATTAATAGCTGAAAGACTTAAAATTGAAAAAATATTAAAAAAAGCTTCTAAAAATTGGGACGGAGGGTATACTATTGCTGGTATGATTGGACATGGTGATTCATTTGTTCTTAGAGATCCTTCAGGAATTAGGCCTGCTTTTTATTGTGATAATGAGGAAGTAGTAGTAGTAGCTTCAGAAAGGCCTGTAATTCAAACTGTATTTGATATTCCCTTTAATCAAATTAAAGAATTAACTCCAGGTAATGCTATTATTATTAAAAAATCTGGAAAGGTTTTTTTCGAGAAGGTATTAGAAGAATCTGAAAAAAAATCTTGCTCTTTTGAAAGAATATATTTCTCAAGAGGAAGTGATTTAGATATATACAAAGAAAGGAAAAAACTAGGAAGTTTTTTATTTCCTGAAGTTTTAAAAATAATTAATAATGATATAAAAAACACTGTTTTCTCTTATATTCCTAATACCGCGGAAACTTCTTTCTATGGGTTGATTGGTACTGCTCAAGATCATCTTAGAGAAGAAATTAAGAAAGAATTAGACAAGGAAAAAGTAGATAAAAAATTAATAAATAATCTTCTCTATTTAAGGCCTAGAATAGAAAAAATTGCTATTAAAGATGCCAAATTAAGAACATTTATTACGGATGATGAAAATAGGGATGATTTAGTTGCTCATGTTTATGATATAACTTATGGAGTTGTAAAGAAAACAGATAATTTAGTAGTAATTGATGATAGCATAGTTAGAGGTACAACGCTACAAAAAAGTATTTTAACAATGTTAGATAGATTGAATCCTAAAAAAATTATCATTTTATCCAGTGCACCTCAAATTAGATATCCTGATTGTTATGGGATTGATATGGCAAAATTAGAAGATTTCGTTGCTTTTAAGGCTGCAATAGCCCTTCATGAAGACAACGGGACTAAAGATAAAATTTTAAAGAAAATATATAATAATTGTATTCAAAGTAAACAAGATTATGGACATGAAACATTGAATTATGTTAAAGAATTATATTCTACTTTTTCTCATCAAGAAATATCAGAAAAAATATCTTTTATTTTGAAAGGAGATCAAATTTCTTCTGAAGTTAAAATAGTTTTTCAAAAAATAAAGGATCTTCATAAAGCATGTCCAAATAATAAAGGGGACTGGTATTTTACTGGAGATTATCCAACCCCTGGGGGGAATAGAATTGTTAATAGAGCTTTTGTTAACTATTATGAAGGCAGATCTGTTAGAGCTTATTAAAACTATGTATTAGAAATATAAAGTTCATTAACTTTTTCCCAATTAATTATGTTAAAAAAAGCTTTGATATAATCTGGCCTTCTATTTTGATAATTAAGGTAATAAGCATGTTCCCATACATCCAAAGTTAATATTGGAATTCCTTCGCATCCTATTCCAGGCATGAGTGGGTTATCTTGATTGGCAGTAGAACATATTTCTAATCTATTATTAGAGTTAATACAAAGCCAAGCCCAACCTGAACCAAATCGAGATGCTGCTGCTTTACTAAAGTTTTCTTTAAAATTTTCAAATGAATTAAAAGATTTATTTATTTCATTAAAAATTTCCCCATTAGGAATTCCACCACCTTTTGGACTTAGAATTTCCCAAAAAAGACAGTGGTTAAAGTATCCACCACCATTATTTCGTAAAGCTGAATTGTTAAGATCTAATGAACTTAAAATTTCTTTTATTGATTTATTTTCTAGATCAGTACCTTTAATGGCTGCATTTAAATTATTAGCGTATCCATTGTGATGCTTACTGTAGTGAATCTCCATAGTTCTAGCATCAAAATTAGGTTCTAAAGCATTATAACTATAATTTAGTTCAGGAAGTTTAAATGACATTTTTTTTTTTTTAAATTAATACAAATTTAAAGATTCTTTACATTTATATCCAAACTTAATTGTTGAAAATAATTTTATGTTTAAAATAATTAATGCATCTGCGGGATCAGGAAAAACATATAACCTTGTAAAAGAATATTTAGTTAAGTTGTTATCAACTAATTCTAACGATGAATTTAAAAATATAGTAGCATTAACTTTTACTAATAAGGCAGTTTTTGAGATGAAACAGAGAATAATTTCTGTTTTGTCTAGTTTTTCTGAAAAAAATAAGCGGGACTTTGATTCAATGTTTAATTTAATAAAAAGTGAATTAAATATTTCTGATGGGCATTTACAATCGAAATCAAGAATAGTTTTAAAAAAAATTCTTCATAATTTTTCAAATTTTGAAATACAAACTTTAGATAGATTCACTCTTAAGATAGTAAGAAGTTTTTATCGAGATCTCGATTTATCATATAAATTTCATGTAGAGTTGAACTCCAAAATAATCTTAGAAGAGGTAGTTGAAAGAATAATAAATAAGGTTGGTAAGGATCAAATTATATCAGAATTATTAAAAAGGTATTCTTTTCAAAAAATGGAGGAAACACTTAGCAATGATATTTCATCAAATTTGTTTTTAATAGCTAAATTATTAATCAGAGAACAAGATATTTCAAATTTGAATGAGTTATCAGCTTTTTCAATTTATGATTTTTCGGAACAAGAAATTAAATTAAGAAAAATGAGTAAAAGTATAGAGTCTAATATAAATAATATTGGGGAAGAGGCTTTAAAATTAATTTGCTCAAAAAACCTTGATTATAATGATTTTAAAAGAAAATTAGTGCCAAACCATTTTGAAGATTTAAAAAAATCAAATTTTAACAAGTTGTTTAAAAACAATTTAGAACTAAATCTTAAAAACCGAGAAGATATATATAATAAAACATTAGAAGATCATAAAAAAGAAATAATAGATGCTATAATTCCGAAATTATTTAATTGGTTTAAAAAATCAAAAAAAGAGTATTATCAGTATTTGTTTATAAAGGGATTAACAAAGCACTGGATTCCAATTTCACTTGTTAAGTTAATGAAAGATGAACTTGAATTAATTCAAAAAGAAACCAACACATTTCTTTTAGCAACATTTAATCACAAAATAAATAAAACTATTATAGGTTATCCGACACCTTATATATATGAAAAAATCGGAGAAAGATATAATCATTTTTTTATAGATGAATTTCAGGATACTTCAAAGTTGCAATGGGAGAATTTAATTCCATTGATTTCCAATTCATTGGAGAATATTGAGAATAATAAAACGGGTTCACTTTTGCTAGTTGGTGATCCAAAGCAATCAATTTATAGATGGAGAGGAGGAGATGTAAATCAATTTATAGAATTATTAGAAAATAAAACCCCTTTTCAAATAAATAGTAAAATAAAAAATTTAGATACAAACTATAGAAGTTCAGAAATTATAGTAAATTTTAACAATTTATTTTTCAAATCAATAATTCCAGAATTTTCAAATGAAAAGATAGATTTAGTTTTTAAATCTGCCACTAATCAATTTTCAAATAATGATAAAAAAGGATATGTTCAGATTGAACAAATTTCTTCTAATTTTAAAAATTTTAATTATGATCAAACATATTGTGAAAAAACAATAAATAAGATTGAAAAGGCTTTATCGATGAATTATAAATACGGAGATATTGCAATTTTGGTAAGAAAAAAGAGTCAAGCAGCTAAAGTTGCTGAAAAATTGTCCGAAAATAATATCCCTTTTATATCTTCTGAATCCCTTTTGGTCTCTTCTTCTTCCAAGGTAAAATTTTTAATTTCTTTAATTAAATTGACTTTAGATGAAAATTGCAAGTTTAATCGAAAAATAATTTTGGATTTCTTTTTTAATAGATTTAATTATGAAGATAAAGATTATCACTTTTTTATAAATGATTTGATAAAAAAACATATTAATCAAATTTTTCATAAACAATGTAAAGAATTTGATTTTGACAAGTTTAAATCGATGACTTTATATAATGGACTTGATTATGCTATTTATTCATTTGGATTATCATTAGAGATAGATTCATATGTTAGTAATTTATTAGAGTTAGCTTTTCTTTTTGCTAAAGAAAATGGAAATGATTATTTTTCTTTTATTAATTATTGGGAAAAAAATAAGCCTGATTTGTATGTTCCAACAATCGAAAGTAAGAATTCAATTCAAATTTTAACAATTCATAAATCAAAAGGGCTTGAATTTCCTATAGTAATATTACCTTTTATGGATGAATACATTCAACCTAGAGTTAAAGATCAGGTTTGGATCGATATCCGAAAAATTTCTAAAGATTTTTTCCCATTGAGCTTAATTAATTTTTCAAAAAATTTAAAAATGTTTGGAAAAAAAGGAGAAGAGATTTATAAGAAGGTATTTCATGAAAATGAAATTGATTCATTAAATCTATTATATGTTTCTTTAACAAGGGCAATTAATTGTATGTACATAATAACTAAAAAAGAAAAATCATTGAATAATTCCTATTCTGCTTTGTTTCAAAATTTTATAGCCATAAATAAATTGTCCCTTGATAAAAAAAATATAGTTGAATTTGGAAAAATAAAAAAATTAGAGAATTCAAAAAATAATAATAAGTATAATGATGAAATTAAGTTTTATGAAAAGAGATTTTCATGGGAAGAAAAACTTGTAAAGAATTATTTATTTGACAGAAAAAGAAAATCAAAAAGAGAATTAGGTATAGTAATTCATGAGTTGCTTTCTAAAATTGATTCTGTTTCTGATATTGAATTAGCCGTAAATAATGCTGTTAGTAATGGAAAAATTTTTTCTAATCAAAGTACAGAAATTATCGAGTTATTAAATAAAATAGTTCAAAATTCAATTATAAAAAGATATTTTTCGCCTGAATACAAAAGCTATAAAGAAAGAGAAATATTGTGTCCAAATCAAAAAAATTTTAGAATTGATCGATTATTAGTTAAAAATAAGCAAGCAATAATAATGGACTATAAAACTGGTTTAAAAAGAAAGGAGGATATCATTCAATTAGATAAATATGAAGAAATGATTAATCAAACCAATTTAGTTGTATCAAAAAAAATTCTTGTGTATTTGTCATATGATCCTATAGAAATTGACATGTGTTAAGATTTAGGATTTGTTTTTTGTTAATTAAATAATTAAAAAAAACAATGTATTTTTTTGTTTCGTCGTATAAACATATTAATTTAGTATAAACCATCAACAATTTAATAAATGAAAATTTTCAAGATTTTTTTAGTTTCCTGTTTAGTTTTAGTTTTTTCTAACAATTATGGACAGGATAAGAATAACCCATGGGTTGTTAATTTAGGGGTAAACATTGTTAGCCTTCAAGGAGATAATGTTGATGCCGACACAGCTTTAGGGATCCCTTCCTTAGGAATTTCAAGACATATAGGAGGAGGATTTTCTTTAGGAGCTCAGTATTCTATCAATAAGGTTAAAGGTAAAAGTTTACCTCAAGATTTATCATATTACTCTTTAGATGGAGTTATAAAGTATACTATTCAAAGTAAAGGGAAGACTAGTCCATATTTTTTCGCCGGGTATGGTTTTTCAGCTTTTAAAGATGGTGTTGATAGAAAAGGATTTTTTCCTTCATCAGACGTTTCAGAAACCGCATTGGCTGGAATAGGTTTAAGTATTGATCTTTCAGATAAAACAGCTATAAATTTGAGCACTTCTTATAGAGATGCTGATGAGACTAAAGCATTTAAACATTATCAACATGTTATTGGAGTTTCAATAAAACTTGGGAGTCTTGATTCTGATGGTGATGGAATTTCAGATAAGAATGATGCATGTCCTGAAGTGCCTGGATTAGAAGAGTTCTCAGGTTGTCCTGATACTGATGGAGATGGGATAACTGATAACGAAGATCAATGTCCAGATCAAGCTGGTAGTGCTGAAATGAATGGTTGTCCTGATAGTGATGGAGACGGTATAGCAGATAATGTTGATGAATGTCCTGACAAAGCAGGAAATGCTGATATGAATGGATGTCCAGATAGTGATGGTGATGGTGTTAGTGATAAAGAGGATGCTTGTCCAGATGAGGCTGGAGAGAATGACGGATGCCCTTGGCCAGATGAAGATGGTGATGGTGTTCCTGATAAGGATGATGAATGTCCAAAAACAGCTGGAAGTCAAGAAAATAATGGATGTCCAATGATAGCGGATGAAGTAATTGAAAGTTTAAATAAAGAAGGATCTATGATTAAATTTAAAGTTTCAAGTTCGATAATTGGCAAAGGATCTGGTCCAGTTTTAGATAATATTAAGGTACTTCTCGATAAATACCCTAAAATTGTAATTGAAATTCAGGGTCATGCTTCAAGTGATGGTAGTAGAGCATATAATCAAAAATTATCAGAAGAAAGAGCTGCATCTGTAAAGACTGCTCTTACAGAAAGAGGATCTGACTCAAATCGTCTTTCCACTGTTGGTTATGGAGAAGATAAGCCGATGGCTAAAAACAATACATCTTCTGGAAGAAAAGCTAACCGTAGAGTTCAATTTTCAATTAAATAATTTAATTAATTATTAAAACATTAAAAAGCACCATTTTTATGGTGCTTTTTTGTTTTAGAATATTTAAGAATTCTTGGTTGTTTTTAATACTTAAATTAATTCTTTTATATTCATATCAAATTATAATTAATAAGTGAATACCTTTTTAAAAGAAGTCTCAAAAAAGATAATTAAAACTGTTAATTCAATTGAAGATTGTATTATAGTTTTACCTAACAAAAGATCAAGATTATTTCTTTTAGAAAATTTATCTGATTTATTGAACGCTCCTTTAATTGCACCAAAAATAATGACTATTGAAGAGTTTATTCTTGATCTTTCCGAAATCAATAAAGCTACAAGAATTGAATTGTTATTAAAATTACATAAAGTATATATTTCTAATACACCACTAAATGAGCGTGATTCATTTGAGGATTTTTTAAATTGGGCCTCACCTTTATTAAAAGATTTTAGCAATCTTGATTCTAATTTAGTTGATCCTTCGATGTTTTTTAAAGATTTAGTTTCTTATGAAAAATTAGGAGAATGGACAAAAAATAAAAAAAATAATAACAGATTTAATTTAAAATTTTATACCCGATTATCAGTTTACTATTTAGAATTAAAAAAAGAACTCTACAAAAATGGAATTGGCACTTCTGGCATGTTATATAAGAAAGCAGTAGATGGATTAAATATTTATATTGAATCATCTGATAAGAAACATTTTTTTGTTGGCTTTAATGTATTAAATAACGCAGAAAGTATTATTTTCCAAGAATTTCTTGAAACTGGAAAAGGTGAAATTTTCTGGGATATCGATATTCACTTTAGTAATGATAATAATCATTCAAATGGAATTTTTATTAGAGACTATTTAAAAAATTGGAAGTATTATAGAAAAAATAAATACAATTTTTTTTCAAATTCTTACACGGATAATAAAAATATTGAAATCGTAGGTTTACCTAATAATATTTCGCAAGCAAAGTTCGTTGGTCAGAAAATATCTAAATTTTTTTTAAAGAATAATTTAAGTAGTACAGCGGTAATTTTAGGAGATGAAGATTTATTAATTCCTGTATTATCTGGTTTTCCGAAAAAAAGTCATGATTTTAATATAAGTATTGGACTTCCCATAATTAACGCTTCATCTACATCTTTTTTTAATTCTTTTTTTGATTTGCATAATAGTTATAAAGATGGATTTTTTTATTATGAAAATCTTTTGAAGATATTAAATTTAAAATGGTTAAAGGATTTATTTATTCAAGATGGAGATATTATAAATTCGATAATAAAAGAAATTAATTTAAATAACTTAGAATTTGTTAAAGCTGAATATTTACTTAATATTTTTAGTAAAAAAAATAAATTAAAATATTTGATTTTTGAACCATCTAAAACAACGATAGATTTTATTGAAAAGTGTTTGAAAATATTAAATGAAATAGAAATTATTGATCAAAAAACATATGATAAAATGTTTTTTGAAGAGTTTAAAATAATTTTTAAAAAATTAAATAATATAATTTCTATTAACCAAGAATTTGATTCAATTAAAAATTTGAAATATTTTTTTAATGAAATAATTTTTGATGAAAAAATACCTTTTATTGGAAATTCATTAAAAGGTATTCAAATAATGGGTTTGCTGGGTTCAAGAAATTTAGATTTTGAAAATTTAATTATAACAAATCTTAATGAAGGAATTTTTCCTAAACAAAAGGTTGATTTTAGTTTTTTCCCTTATGAGTTAAAAAAACATTATAAATTACCCACATTTAAAGAAGTTGACGCAATCTACTCCTATCAGTTCTACCATTTAATTAAAAGAGCCAAAAAAATTATTTTATTATATTCTACTAATCGAGATAGTGTTAGTGGAAATGAGAAAAGTAGATTTTTGTATCAATTAGAACATGAAAATATAGAAACTCACAACCTTAATATTTATAAGAAAAACTTTGAAATTTTTCCCCATAAGGATAATAGAGATTTTGTAAATAAAACTAACGAAATTCTTAAACATTTAATAAAAATGGGAGAAAATGGGTTTTCAGCTTCTTCACTTTCTAATTTTTTAGCTAATCCTCTCGATTTTTATTATAAAAGAATTCTTAAAATTGATGAAGAGGAAGTATTAGATTTTGCAGTTAATTTTATGGACAGAGGGACAATTATTCATGAGACTTTAGAGGAGCTTTATTTGCCATATAGAAATAAATATCTTAAAGGAAAAGATTTTGATAATATGAAATTAAAATTGGATTCTGTTATAAAAAAAATATTTAAAAAAAAATATAGAGGTGGAAATTATATTAATGGCAGAAACCTTTTATTGATTGAAACATTAAAAAAGTCTATTATAGATTTTTTATTGGTTGAAAAAAAATTGGTTAAAAAAGGCCATAAAATTAAGATACTTGATCTAGAAAAATCATTTGATCAAGAATTGAATTTTTTAAACTTTCCTTTTCCTACTAAGTTGATTGGAAAGATCGATAGAATAGATTTGTTTGATAATAGTTATAGAATTATAGATTATAAAACAGGGTTAATTGAACCTAAAGATTTGATTTTAAAGAATTGGAGTGATTTAAAAAATAACTTTAAAATGGCACCAGTTTTCCAATTAATTTTATATAGTTATGTAACTAAAAAATTTTTTAAAAAAAAATCTAATGTTTTTTTTGGTATTATTTCTCTTAGAAATCCAAAATCATATTTTATGAAGTTATTCTTTGATTATAATAATCAGTTGAATAAAACTAATAATCTTAATGAGCAAATAATTAAAGATTTTGAGTTATTTTTAAATAATATATTTGATGAAATTTATGATATTAATGTTCCTTTTAAATTGTTAAAATAATATATTTGATTTATGGTTAAGAAAGAAAAAGGAGTTAAAGCAGAGAAACTAAACTGGTTTATGCAGATGATAACTCTAGGAGATCGTTTTTCCTGGAGAGATTTTTATGATAGGTTAAAGGAAGGTATAGTAAGTTTCTTTATTGTGTTCTTTGGTGTACTTGTTTCATTTGGAGTAGAACAAAAGGGAGGAGAGTTTGATGATAGAACTTCAAATATTGAAAATTTAGTTGGTTTGAGGGATGAATTAAAAAGTATGAATATTTATACTCAAGAGTATAGAGATCAGGTTGAGTGGATTAGTGATATGTATAAAAAACAGTATTTAAATTGGGAAGAGGATAATGATACTATTTTTGTTGTTTTTGATGATGAAGGGAGATATGCCCCAATGTCATTTTATACAAATCGTGATCCTTTTGATCCTCCAAGAGTAGTATATGATGCCATAAAACTTGATGGAACATTTAGATTTTTAGGACCAGAGTTAGGAAGGAGAGTTAATAAAACATATGATGGAACAGCTCTCAAGTATATAATTGAGAATACAGCTTCTGAAGAAAAGACTTATATCGAGGATTTTGAAAATAGGATTAAAAATAAATGGGTATTTGATATTAAATTAATTCAAACAGAAAAATCTCAATTTTGGATTGATAATAGACGTTATATTCAAAAAGATAAATATATTAAATATAATCTTTTAAAAAGGATAGAGTTATGGGAGCAAATTATGGGTCAGCTTGAAGAATATACTTTGGCCTTAGATGATAATATTAAATATTTAGATTCTGTAATTACTGATAAAGAAAAAGAATATACATTAGTTTATTGGGTTTTTAGACCTCATGATTTTTATTAATTAAATCTGCAACTAATTCTCCAGAAACGATACTTGGAGGAACACCTGGTCCAGGAACAGTTAATTGCCCAGTAAAAAATAGATTATTTACCTTAGAGCTTTTAAGTTTTGGCCTCAAAAAAGATGTTTGAAGTAAAGTATTTGCTAAGCCATATGCATTACCTTTATAAGAATTATATTCATTTATAAAGTCGTTGACGCAAAATGACTTCTTATAGATAATATTACTTCTGATTTCCTGATTAGTTATTTTCTCAATCCTATCGATAACAATATCAAAATACTTTTCTCTCAAATTTTGTGTGTCTTCTAAACTAGGCGCTATAGGAATTAATATAAAACCATTTTCACATCCTTCAGGGGCTGTATGACTATTAGTCATTGAAGTAAAATTTGCATAAAAAAGTGGTTTTGAAGGCCATTTAGGATCTTTATAAATCTCTTTGAAATGCAAGTTGAAGTCAGTATCAAAAAATAAATTATGATGGGTTAAGTTTTTTAGTTTTTTATTAAAACCCAAATAAAACAGTAATGATGAAGGTGTTAATGTTTTGGAAGACCAATATTCTTTTGAGTACTGTCGTTCAGACTTTTGGAGTAATTTTTCAGTATGATTATAATCTGCACCTGACAAAATATATTTACTATTTATTATTTTATCATTTACCATAATTCCTATTGCAGAATTATTTTTTGTTATTATTTGAGAAACATTTGATTTATTATAATATTTCACGCCCAAGGACTCACCAATTGAAATCATGGCTTTTACAACATCATAAAAACCATTATTTGGTTGCCAAGTCCCCAATCCGAAATCTGCATAATTCATGAAATTATAAAATGCTGGAGTATTTGATGATTCAGCACCCAAAAATAATACTGGAAATTCTAGAATTGATCTTAATTTCGGGTTTTTAAATCTTTTATGGACTTGTTTTTTTATATTGGTAAAAAAATGACCGATCCTTTTAATTGTGTCTAGTGAAATTAATTCTAGTGGTGAATTCCCGGGCATTTTATACAGCATATCTGTAACGGCTATTTTGTAATTTTCTTTAGCCATATTTATAAATTTTAACAATTCTATTGAACTACCCTCTTCCTCTTTTTCGAAGACATCACATATTTTCTCTAATTCATCTGGAATTGCTATATAGTCATCATTTCCAAAATAAACATGGTATGCAGGGTTTAATTTTTTTAAGTTGTAGAAGTCGCTGCTTTTTTTGTCAAAATCATTAAAAAACTTTTCAAAAACATCCGGCATCCAATACCAGCTTGGTCCCATATCAAATGTAAACCCTTTTTCTTTAAACTGTCTAGCTCTACCACCAAACTCAGAATTTTTCTCAAAAACACTGACGTCATATCCAGCTTTAGCTAAATAACAAGCAGCAGAAAGAGATGAAAATCCTGAACCAATAATTATGATATTTTTTGACATTTTATGATAAGATAAAAAAGTATAAAGAAATCATTTTTTATACTTTTTTTGTTTGTTAATTTGTTCAACAAAAGAAGCACTTATTACTCCAGTTGGAATTGCTACTATTCCTATTCCAACTAGAGAAATTATTGTAGCAAAGATTTTACCTAAAACTGTAATAGGGTATACATCTCCATATCCAACAGTAGCAAGAGAAATAGTTGCCCACCATATAGCTTCTGTAATGCTAGAAAACTTTTCAGGTTGTGACTCATTTTCTAAATAGTAAATTGCTGAAGCTGAGAATAAAATAATTAAAATTGATAAGAAAAGTGTAAAAATTAGCTCATTTTTTACAGAAGATAGAGCTTTTATAAACAGTTTTAATGAAGAACTTTTTCGCCCTAATTTGAAAATTCTTGTTAGTCTAAAAAGCCTAAGTATTCTGATGAATCGTCCATCTAAAGAAATTATATTTCCTAAGTAAAATGGAAGTATTGAAATTAGATCTATTATTCCAAAAAAACTAAAAACGTATGAGGTTAAACCTTTTGTCCCTTTTTTATTAAAATTATAAATCAACCTATAGAAATATTCAATAGTGAATATTATAATAGAAAACACTTCAAATAAATAAAATGAAGGACCATATGAAAGACGTAGATTTTCATGGGATTCGAGAATCATAGCAATTACGTTAACTATAATTAACAAATAAATAAACTTATCAATTAATTTGTGAATCTTCATTTTTTATTTTTCATGTCTCTAAAAATAAAAATCAATACAATTATAGTTGTAATAATTACTGTGTTTGCTACAAATTCAGGTGTCATAATTTTTTTTCAAAATTAATAAAATACAATTTAACAATACTATAATATTAACTTTTTTAAATTAATTTAGATCAATTTTATGCTATTAACCTAATAAAAGTATTCAATGAGTTTAGAAAAATTAAAAATTATTCCTCAGTTTAAAATAAATACACTTAATATTTCATTAAGTATAATCTGGCTTTTTCATTTATCAGGTATAATTGGCATATTATATTTAAATTCATCATGGTTTGTGTCAGTTACTCCTCTTATTTTAACTATTAATTTTATTTTACTTGTATTAAATTCTTGGAAAACTAAAAATTTTTTAAAAATTTTAATTTTAAGTTTTAGTCTTGGATTTATCTCAGAACTTTTAGGTGTAAATTATGGTTTAATTTTTGGAAATTATAGTTATGGTGAATTAATGGGTTATAAGTTTTTCGGAGTGCCAATATTAATAGGCACTAATTGGACAATTTTACTGGTTTGTAGTGCTTCAATAGCAAAAGAATTTAGTGAAAAATTTTGGTTAAAAATTATTTTTGGAATAGGGTTAATGCTTTTATTGGATTTATTAATTGAGCCCATAGCACCTATTTTAGATTATTGGAAATTTGAAGGTGGTATTCCTACTTTTAAAAATTATATTGGGTGGTTTGGTGTTTCTTTACCTTTACATTTTTTTTTCCATTACTGGAAAGTTAATATAAATTCTTATTTTACTCATCATTTATTTTTACTTCAATTACTTTTTTTTATGATATTACTTTTAAAAATAAATGATTTAAAAATTATTGATTTATGAAAAAATGGTATTTAATTTTAATATTAATTATAATTTATAATTGTTCTAATTCTATAAAAAAAAATAGAAAAGAAAGTATTAATGATACTATTAAAATTGAAAATTATAAGAATTTAAAAATATATAAGTTTCCTGAAGATCCTAAGATTGATAGCGTAATAAAAAATATTAAAAATTTTAAAATTTTTAGAAAATCAGTTGAAGATTTATTTATTTTAAATCCAAATGGGCTACACTCTTTTATTAATCAAGGAATAACTAACTGTAATGAATTGCTGTCTTCAGAATTGCCAATTTCTATAAATAATCCTCAAGTAATAAGTCGACTTAAGGTTATTAAAACTAAATTATTAATAAGTAGATACCATTCATCTATCGGGGAAAATGAATTATTATCCAAATCTATAATAGAGCTTAATAATTCTTATAATTATTTTTTAGAGATGATTACTGATATGATTTTGAATGAAAATATCACTGATGAATTAGAGCAAAAATTTGAAAATAATAAAATAAGTTTCTAGCATAAATATCTGATTTTAAACAATTTATTAGTTAAATTTAATGACAGCATTAAATTTTTTATTAAATTTAGGTTAAATAGAATTGTAATGGCAGTTAAAAGTTTTCAAGGAATTAGGGCGTTAAGATCTAGAAGAGTATTGAAAAATATTTTGGTGAAGGATATTATGACAAGAAATTTAATTGTTTTTAGTCCTGATGATTCAATTTTTGAAGTGATGAAGAAATTTATAAAATTTAAAATTTCTGGAGGTCCTGTTTTAGATGAAAGAGGTCGACTTGTAGGGGTAATTTCCGAGGCTGATTTTATGAAAGAATTTTCAGAAAGCAGGTATTTTAATATGCCAATTCTAGATAAATCTGTTAAACATTTTATGGCTACTAATGTCGATACAATTGAGTCAAATTTAAGTATTTTTGAAGCAGCTTCTCTATTTCATAAAACTAGTCGAAGGCGTTTTCCTGTTTTGGAAAACAACAATTTAGTTGGCCAAATTAGTAGGAAAGATATTGTTCTTTCAGCTATTAATATGAAAAGTCAAACTTGGAGAACTTAACAGTAAAGATTTTTAGCTTGTCTAAAAGTGTTAGAGTGAGCTTCAATTATAATCCTAAGATCTTCAGAGTATCCTCCTCCCATACTGCATTGAACTGGAATTCTGTTTTTTTTACATACTGATAAAATATACCTATCTCTTTCTTTGCATCCATCAATTGAAATTGATAATCGCCCTAGCTTATCAGTTTCCAAAATATCTACTCCACATAAATAAAAAATAAAATCTGGTTTTACATTTTTAATTAATTTCGGCACAATATTTTTTAAATATTTTAGATATTTTTCATCACTAATTTTATCTGGTAATCCAATATCTAAGTTGCTTTCTTCTTTTTTAAAAGGAAAATTATTTTTACCATGCATTGAAAATGTGAAAACAGCATCATTATTCTTAAAAATTTTTGCAGTTCCATTTCCTTGATGAACATCTAAATCAATAATTAAAATTTTTTTTGATAATTTATTATTAATTAAGTATTTTGCGGCTATAGCTTGATCATTAAGTAAACAAAATGCTTCACCACGATCATAAAAAGCATGATGAGTGCCTCCAGCTATATTCATTGATATACCGTCTTTTAATGCTTTTATGGATCCTTCCAATGTTCCGCTAGCAATTATTCTTTCTCTCTCAATCAATTTTTTTGTTAAAGGAAATCCGACTTTTCTTATTTCACTTTTATCTAATTTTAAATTAAATATTTTTTTTACATATTGTTTATTATGAGTCATTAAGATTATATTTTCCTCTATAATTTTTGGAGTGATAAAATCATTTTTTGAGAATGTTCCTTCATAAATTAATTGTTTAGGAATTAAATCATACTTTTCCATAGGGAATCTATGATTTATGGGAAGGGGTAAAATATATGAAGGATGATAAAAAATAGAAAACAATTTATAATTATTTTAGTGGAGACAAAGACTATTTCTTCAGTTTTTTTAATTGAATTTCTATTTCTGAATCTTCAATTTTTTCAAATAAAAGTTCAGAAGAATTAATCTTGTGATTTTCTTCTATAAATGGAAATGTTTTTTTGATTTGATTCCATTTTAAAGATTTATTTTCAGTATTCAAAATTTTTTCAATTTTTTTACTTGTAAAAGGTAAAAAAGGTTTACAAACTACATTTAGACAACATGAAATTTGTATTGCTATGTTAATTATAGTTTTTACTCTATCAGGATTTGTTTTAATAATCTTCCATGGCTCTTCGTCTGCAAGATATTTATTTCCAAGTCTAGCTAAATTCATTACTTCTTGAATTCCATCTCTAAATTTAAAATTTTCAATTTTTTCTCCAATTATTAATGGATATTCTCTTAGGCTCTTTATTGTAGAATTGTCTATTATACTTAATAATCCTATTTTAGGAACTTTTCCATTGTAGTATTTATGAGTTAAAACTGTTACTCTATTGATGAAATTGCCTAAGATAGCTACTAATTCGTTATTATTTCTTGCTTGAAAATCTTTCCATGTAAAATCATTATCTTTAGTTTCAGGAGCATTAGCAGTAAGTACATACCTTAGGATATCCTGTTTGTTCTTAAAATCTTTCAGGTATTCATGAAGCCATACGGCCCAGTTTTTGGATGTTGAAATTTTACTTCCTTCAAGATTAAGGAATTCATTTGCAGGAACATTAGAAGGTAATATATATTTTTTAGATGCTTTTAATATACTTGGGAATATAATGCAGTGAAAAACGATATTATCTTTTCCTATAAAATGAATAAGTGAAGTTTCTTTATCTTGCCAATAGGGCCTCCAATCTTTATTATTATTTTTCGCCCACTCTTTAGTAGATGAAATATATCCAATTGGAGCATCAAACCAAACATAAAGAACTTTTCCTTTAACTTTTTCTATTGGTACAGGAATTCCCCAATTCAAGTCTCTAGTAATTGCTCTAGGTTTAAGACCATTATCAACCCAGGATTTAACCTGACCATAAACATTTGCTTTCCAATCTTTTTTATGGCTTTTTAGAATCCATTCCTTGATAAAATTTTCATAATCATTTAATGGTAAAAACCAATGTTTAGTTTTTTTTAAAACAGGGTTAGACCCTGAAAGTGTTGATTTAGGATTAATAAGTTCTGTTGGACTTAATGAAGTCCCACATTCTTCACATTGGTCTCCATAAGATTCTAAATTTTGACATATGGGGCATTCGCCTATTATATATCTATCAGCTAAAAATTGATTTTCTTTTATATCGTAAAGTTGATTAGATGTCTTTTCAATTAATTTATTTTGTTCATTTAATAAAGTAAAGAATTCTGAAGCAGTTTCATGATGAATTTTTTTTGAGGTTCTAGAATAATTATCAAATGAAATACCAAAATTTTCAAATGAATCTTTGATTATTTTGTGGTATTTATCAATTATTTTTTTTGGAGAAGTACCTTCTTTTTTTGCCTTAATTGGAATTGCTACTCCGTGTTCATCACTTCCACATATAAAAATAACATCCCTTTCAATTTCTCTTAAATATCTTGAATAAATATCAGCAGGAATATAGACGCCAGCTAAATGTCCTATATGAATTGGTCCATTAGTGTATGGAAGTGCAGCAGTAATAGTATATCTTTTAGGACTTGACGACATTATCTTATTTTAAACAAAAGTAGTAGTTTTCGATTTAGTATATAAGTTTTTGTATATAGTTTTTATAAATAAAAGTTATAAAAACAACATATTGTTTAAAAAGTGTACATTTGTAATTCAATTTATGAAAACAATTGCCTCAGTAGTAGAAGATTATATAAAGGGTAAACCTTTTTTATCCACTGCATTATCACAAGGTATTATAAACTTGACTTCTTTATCTAGAAAAATTCAACCAGAGATTGAGAAGATACTAAATAAAAGTGCAAAAAGTGGAGCAATTGTGATGGCTCTTAAAAGGATTTCGGATAATATGGAATTTATTTCGACTCATAAAATTTTAAAGGTTTTAAAGGAAATAGGTGATATAACAGTAAGATCTTCTTTAGTAGATTATAGTTTTAAAATATCTAATTCTTTATTAAGTGCTCAAGCTTCCTTTCTTTTAGAAATTGATAGTAAAAATGATTCTTTTTATACTTCTTCAAGAGGTGTTTCAGAATCTAACATTGTTATTAGCAGTAATTTATCCGATGTTCTTGAAGAGTATTTTAAAAATGAATTTTTAATTAATAAATCCGATAATTTATCCTCTGTTTCAATAAAACTTCCAATTGAAAATGTTTCTATACCAGGTATTTATTATTTTATTTTTCAAAGATTATCATGGGAGGGTGTTAATATAAGAGAAGTTATTTCAACTTCAAATGAATTTACGATTTTAGTTGATGAAGAGTATGTTAATACTGCTTTTAAGGTTATTAAAGATTTAAAGTCACTTTAATTCTGAAAATAATTTATTTAGGGAATTAATGGATTCAATATTATTTATTTTTAAAATTAATCTCAATCCTAATTTTAAGGTTTTTTCTTTTAATAATAATTTTTTAGGGTTTTTTTTAATCCAGTTAAGTATTAATGTAAAATCTTTACTCTTATAGAATTCATTATTTTTGTCTGATATAAAATATGCTGAACACTCATTTTTTTTTATAATTAACTTCTCAATACCTAGTTTAGATACTTTCCATTTTAATCTTATAGTATCAAATAAATCATATACTTGATAAGGGATTTTTCCAAAACGATCTTTAAGGTTTTTTTTAAAAGAGGATAATTCATCTTCTGATTTAATACTATTAAGCTGTTTATAAATTTTTAAACGTTCACTAACCGTATTAATATAATTGTCAGGTATAAGAATTTCAAAGTCAGAATCAATTTTTACTTCTTTAACATAATTTTTCAAATTTTTATTTTCATTTTTAAAAAGATCTTTAAATTCATTTTCTTTTAATTCATTTATAGCTTCTTGAATTATTTTATGGTATGTTTCAAATCCTATATCATTTATAAATCCACTTTGTTCTCCCCCCAGCAAATTTCCAGCTCCTCGAATTTCTAAATCTTTCATTGCAATTTTAATTCCGGAACCAAGTTCTGAATACTGTTCTATAGCTTGAATTCTTTTTTGAGCGTCTTTGGAAATAGAATTATAATCTGGAGTAATAAAAAAACAGAAAGCTTTTTTATTACTCCTTCCAACTCTACCTCTCATTTGGTGTAGGTCACTAAGACCAAAATTTTGAGCATTATTAATAAAAATTGTATTTGCATTAGGAACATCTAATCCATTTTCAATAATTGTTGTAGCAATTAAAATATCAAATTCATTATTCATAAAATCCAGTAAATTTATTTCTAAATCTTTGCCTTTCATTTTACCATGTGCAACTCTAATTTTTGCTTTTGGAATAAGCCTTTGAATTAACTGTGAAACTTCATTTATATTATCGACCCTATTGTGGATGAAAAAAATTTGACCTCCTCTTTGAATTTCGTAGATGATGGCGTTTTTTATTATATTTTCGTTAAATCTGATGACCTCACTTTCTATAGGATATCTATTTGGAGGAGGAGTAGAAATTATTGAAAGATCTCTTGCGGCCATTAAACTAAATTGGAGTGTTCTAGGAATAGGAGTTGCTGTAAGAGTTAAGACGTCTATATTAGTTTTAAGTGTTCGCAATTTTTCTTTCACTCCTACACCAAATTTTTGTTCTTCATCAACTATCAATAAGCCCAATGATTTAAAAATAATCTTATTGTTTACTAATTGATGTGTTCCAATAATAATATCAATTTTACCGGATTTAAGATTTTCAAGGATTTTTTTTCGTTCACTATTAGTTTTAAACCTATTAAGGTATTCTATGTTTACAGGAAAATCTTTTAGTCTATTTAAAAATGTTTTATAGTGTTGAAAAGCTAAAATAGTTGTGGGGACTAAGATAACAACTTGTTTACTATTTTCAACTGCTTTAAATGCAGCTCTAATAGCAATTTCAGTTTTACCAAAACCTACGTCTCCACAAATCAGCCTATCCATTGGCTGTTCACTTTCCATGTCTTTTTTTACTTCTAGATTAGCTTTAATTTGATCTGGGGTATCTTCAAATAAAAACGATGCTTCTAGTTCTACTTGCAAATAACTATCTGGGCCAAATGCAAAACCAATTTTCTTTTTCCTTTTAGCATAAACTTCAATTAAGTTGAATGCTATTTTTTTAATTTTGGATTTAGTTTTTTGTTTTAAATTTTTCCATGCAACTGATCCGAGTTTGTAGATTTTAGGAGTTTTCCCATCCTTACCATTAAATTTTGATATTTTATAAAGAGAATGAATGCTTATGTATAGAACATCTCTATCAGCATAAAATAATTTAATTGTTTCTTGCTGGGATCCATTAATTTCTATTTTTTGAAGGCCTCCAAAATATCCTATACCGTGATCAATATGTGTTACAAAATCACCTATTTTAAGATGAGTTAATTCTTTTAGAGATAAAGATTGGCTTTTTGTATAAGAGGATTTAAGTTTAAATTTATGGTACCTTTCAAAAATTTGGTGGTCGGTGAGCCCAGATATTTTTACCTCAGAATCTTCAAATCCTTGATGGATTGGAATAACCAAAGTCTTATAATTAACTTTTTGATCGAGTTCTTCTAAAATTTCATTAAATCTTTTCTTTTGTTCATAATTTGAGCAAAAAATAAAGTTTGAAAAATTATTATCTGAATTAATATTAAGATGATTAATCAATCTATCAAGCTTTCTATTAAAAGCAGGTTGTGGAGATTGTTCTATAGAAAGAGTTTGAGAACTTTTAATCATTAAGGACTTTTGAAGCAATATCCTCGTTCCTTTATTACAATTAATTTTAAAATTTTCCATTGAACTAAATAAAAGATCAGGATTTAAAGATGATTTGTTTTTTGACAGTTTATAATCGGTTTGCGCTTTAGAAAATAAATTGTTTAATTTATTTAAGGTGTAATCAACATTCTGATGAATTACAATCCCATTTTCTAAAAAAAAGTCAATTATATTTTTTCGTTTAGATTTAATAAAACTATTACTAGTGTTAGGTAATATTTTGATTTCAGTTAGATTTTCAATTGATAATTGATTTACCACATTAAAACTTCTAATACTTTCAACAGAATCATTGTAAAATTCAATTCTATATGGGTGATGGTTTGAAAATGAAAATATATCTATTATTCCACCTCTTATTGAAAATTCTCCTGGTTGTGAAACAAAATTCACTTTATGAAATTTATATTCAAAAAGTAATTCATTAATAGAATCCATAGACATAATCGAATTTTTTTTAATTGAAATTGTGCTTTTATTTAATATGTTTTTTGAAAGCACTTTTTCAAAAACTGCTTCGGGATAAGTAAGTATTAAAACTTTATTTTTAGGGTTATTTATTTTTGAAAGAGTTTCAGATCTAATTAAAATATTAGTATTATCTAAATTTTTAAAATTATTTAGGTTTTTTTTAGAAGAAGGAAAATAAAAAACATTGTTATCTCCTAGAATATTCTCAAAATCGTTTAAAAAGTAAGCTGCTTTTTCTCTATCATCACATATAAAAAGAATATTTTTATTTGTATTATTGAAGAGGTTAGATATTCGAAAAGATAGTCCTGAACCAACTCCACCTTTTAAATATAAGGCAGAAGACTCCTTCAAAACAAATTTTTTTAAAGTGTTTTGAGAAGGGGAGTTGTTAAAAGAATTAATTAGAGAATCGATCTCAAAATTTTATGCAAATATAGTATCAAAAAATTAATTATAATTTTTTGATTTATTAATTTGTAATTAAAAGAAAGTAGTTAATAAATACTCAAGTTTAAAGTTTTATTAAAGTCATATTTTCATATTTTTAATTGAAAAAAAATTCAGAAATGTTTTTAATTTTTGACACTGAGACTACAGGTTTGCCAAAAAATTGGAATGCCCCATTAGCTGATTTAGACAATTGGCCTAGGTGTATACAAATTGCGTGGCAACTTCATGATAAAGATGGAAAATGTATTTCTAATGAAAACTTTCTAATTTTTCCTAAAGGATTTTCTATACCATTTGATGCTGAAAAAATCCATGGGATTTCTACCGATCTTGCAAAAAAAGATGGGAAACAAATAGAAAAGGTGTTATCAATTTTTCGTGAAACACTTTCAAAAGCTTCTTTTGTTTGTGGTCATAATATTTCTTTTGATTTAAATATTTTAGGTGCAGAATTTTTAAGGTCTGAAGGAAAGAATCCTCTAGAAGGCTATGAAATTATTGACACTTGTACTGAGGAAACTGCCAATCTATGTAAATTATCTGGAGGCAGAGGAGGTAAATATAAATTTCCTACACTTTCAGAATTATATTTTAATGTTTTCGGCAATGAATTTTTAGAAGCTCACAATGCTTCCTCAGATGTAGAAGCAACTACTAGATGTTTATTAGAATTGTTAAGGACTAATAAAATTAATCCTAAATCTCTTATTAAAAATTCTGAAATAATTAATAATCTTCAAAAGAAGATTACAAAAAAGGTTTCTTTATTAGGACTGAAGCATAGAAATTTAAAAGAAGCATCTAAAGAAATTTTAAATGAAAAAAAGTCAATTGAAGGAAAAGTTCTTAAAAATGATTTTAAAAAGATTTTTAAAGATTCATATTTTGTTCATTTACACAATCATTCTCAATATTCAGTATTGCAAGCAACATCTAAAATAAGTGATTTAATTTCTGCTGCCGAAAAAAATAAAATGCCTGCAGTAGCTATTTCTGATCATGCTAATTTAATGGGTGCATTCCATTTTATAAAAGCTTTAAAAAACAGGAATAAGGAGTTTGAAGATCACAAGCAAATTATAAAACCAATTATTGGATGCGAATTTTATGTTTGTGATGATCACAAGGATAAATCAAGAAGAGATGACGGTTACCAAATTTTATTTTTAGCAAAAAATAAGAAAGGATATGATAATCTTTCTAAGATGAGTTCAATTGCAAACGTTGAAGGATTCTACTATGTGCCTAGAATAGATAAGGAAATAATTGAAAAATATAAAGATAATTTAATTGTTCTTTCTGGAAATTTGTACGGAGAAATAGCATCGAAAGTATTAAACATAGGAGAGAATCAGGCTGAAGAAGCATTAAAATGGTGGGCTGATAAATTTGGAAAGGATTTTTATATTGAAGTAATGCGTCATAACCAAGAAGATGAGGATAGAGTTAATGAAGTTTTAATTGAATTTGGGAAAAAACATAAAATTCCATTAGTAGCTACTAATAATACTTATTACGTCGATAAAAAAGAGGCTAATGCTCATGATATTTTACTTTGTTTGAAGGAAGGAGAAAAACAAACTACTCCTATCGGAAAAGGAAGAGGATTTAGATATGGATTTGCTAATCATGAATATTATTTTAAGTCTTCTGAAGAAATGTTTGAATTATTTGTTGATTTGCCTGAAGCAATTTTTTCAATTGAAGAAATTGTAAATAAAATTGAAGTTTTTGATCTATCTAGAGAAGTTTTATTGCCGAAATTTCAAATTCCAAATGATTTTAAGACTGATGTGGATATAGATGAAAAGAAAATTGAAAATAAATATTTAAGACACTTAACTTATCTTGGAGCTAAGAGGAGGTATAAAAAAATAGATGAATCAATAGAAAAAAGAATTAATTTTGAGTTAGAAGTTATTTCAAAAACTGGTTATCCAGGGTATTTTTTAATAATTCAAGATTTAATTTCAGCAGCAAGGAAGATGGATGTTTCAGTTGGGCCTGGGAGAGGTTCAGCCGCTGGTTCAGTAGTTGCTTATTCTTTAGGAATTGTAAATTTAGACCCAATAAAATATAATTTATTATTTGAGCGTTTTCTTAATCCAGATAGGGTTAGTTTACCTGATATAGATATTGATTTTGATGATGAGGGCCGAGGTAAGGTTTTAGATTATGTTATTCAGAAATATGGATCAAATCAAGTTGCTCAAATAATAACTTATGGTAAAATGGCAGCTAAATCATCAATAAGGGACACCGCTAGAGTTCTTGATTTAGAGCTTAGTGAAGCTGATAGAATTTCAAAATTATTACCAAATATTAAACTTTCAAAAATTTTTAGTTCTAATGAGAATGAATTGAAAGAATTTTTAAGAACAGATGAGTTTAATAGAGTTAAGGAAATTATAAGTTTATCTAAAGAAAACAATTTAGCTGGAGAAACAATCCAACAGGCTAAAGTTTTAGAGGGATCCTTGAGAAACACTGGAATTCATGCATGTGGAGTTATAATTACTCCTAATGATATTAGAGAATTTGTTCCTATTATGAGAGCAAAAGATTCAGATTTGTATGTAACTCAATTTGATAATTCTGTAGTTGAAGAAGCAGGATTATTAAAAATGGATTTTTTAGGATTAAAAACTTTGACAGTAATTAAAGACACTATCAAATTAATTAAATATAAACATAATATTGTTTTAGATCCAGATGAGTTCCCTCTGGATGATAAAAAAACCTATGAATTATTTCAAAAAGGGGAAACTGTAGGAGTATTTCAATATGAGTCCTTAGGCATGCAAAAATATTTAAAAGATTTAAAACCAAATATTTTTGATGATTTAGTAGCAATGAATGCTTTGTATCGACCAGGGCCTTTAGAGTATATTCCAAGTTTTATTTCAAGGAAAAATGGATTAGAAGAGATAAAATATGATCTTCCAATTATGGAAGAATTTTTAAAAGAAACTTATGGAGTTACAGTTTATCAAGAGCAAGTAATGTTATTGTCTCAAAAATTAGCCAATTTTTCCAAAGGTGAGGCTGACCTTTTAAGAAAAGCTATGGGAAAAAAGATTTTTGTTCTTTTAGAAAAGTTAAAACCAAAGTTTATTGATGGAGGGATAGAAAATGGTCATGAAAAAGATGTTTTAGAAAAAATATGGAAAGATTGGGAAGCTTTTGCTTCATATGCTTTTAATAAGTCGCATTCTACTTGTTACGCTTGGATAGGATATCAAACAGCTTATTTAAAGGCTAATTATCCAGCTGAATATATGGCTGCTGTTTTATCTAATAATATGAATGATATTAAACAAGTCAGTTTTTTCATGGAGGAATGTAGAAAAATGGGTTTAAATGTTTTAGGCCCTGATGTTAATGAATCATATTATAAATTCACTGTTAATGATAGTCAAGCTATTAGGTTTGGAATGGGTGCAGTAAAGGGAGTCGGTAGAGGTGCAGTCGAAACTATAATTTCTAATAGAAGTAAGTCAAAATATAATTCAATTTTTGATCTAACAAAAAGAATAGACCTCAGGGCTGCGAATAAAAAAGCTTTGGAAAATCTTACTTTGGCTGGCGCATTAGATTCTTTCAAAAACTCTCACAGAGCCCAATATTTTTTCCTAGATGGAGATGGTATTATTTTCCTGGAAAAAGCAATAAAATATGGCTCAAAATTTCAAGCAAATCTGAATTCTGCTCAGATTAACATGTTTGGAGAAGAAACTAATCAGCAAATTTCTAAAGTTGATTTACCAGAATGTGATTTTTGGACTAATCTGGAAAAATTAAAAAAAGAAAAAGAAGTTGTGGGAATTTATATTTCTGGTCATCCCTTGGATGATTTTTTAAGAGAAATGAGATATTTCACCTCATCTGGCCTCTCAGACTTATCAGATTTAGACTATTTAGTTAATAAGGAATTAACTTTCGGAGGTATTATTAATGAAGTAAATCATTTGCATACGAGAAATGGAAAAGGTTGGGCAAAATTTATTTTAGAAGATTTTAAAGATCAATATGAGTTTAGAATTTTCGGGGAAGAATATTTGAAATTCAGACATTTTCTAATTGTAAATCAATTTGTCAGAATTAGGATTTCAATAAAAGAAGGTTGGATTAATAGAGATACTGGTAAAAGAGGAGATCCTAGAATACGTTATAATTCTTTTGAACAGCTTCAAGATGCTCTTGATACTAACACAAAAAAGTTAACTATTCAGTTAAAAATAAAAGAATTAAATGATGACAGTATAACTGAGTTAAAAAAGATTGTAAATCAATTTAAGGGTTCAAAATCATTAGCGTTCGATTTGTTTGAATCAAAGGAGGAAATAAAACTTACTTTGCCAAGCACGAAACATAAGGTTACAATTAATAATGATTTATTGGATAAGCTTGAAGAAAATGATATTAATTATAAATTAAATTAACTAATTAACAATAATATTGGCATCGATTGAAAAATAAATTATTTTTGTTAAAAAAAAAAAAATGGCTTTAGAAATTACTGATTCAAATTTTGAAGATTTAGTTCTTAAATCAAAAATTCCTGTTATGGTTGATTTTTGGGCTGAATGGTGTGGACCTTGTCGAATGGTAGGTCCTATTATTGAAGAAATTAGCTCCCAATATGAAGGGAAAGCTTTAGTTGGAAAATTAGATGTTGATACAAATCAAGAGTATGCTGCCAAATATGGTGTTAGAAATATACCTACAGTGTTAGTTTTTAATAATGGAGAAGTAGTTGATCGTCAAGTTGGAGTTGCTTCAAAGTCAGCATATGAAGAAGCTATAAATTCATTATTAAAATAAATCTCATTTTTTATTTTCTTTGTTAACTAAAAAATGCGGTGTATATTTACCGGCATTAAATTGGTCTGGTAGTTCAGTTGGTTAGAATACGTGCCTGTCACGCACGGGGTCGCGGGTTCGAGTCCCGTCCAGACCGCTTAATAACTTCAAAACCCCTATAAAAAGTAGGGGTTTGTTTTTTTACGGATGGTTTTGGGTACGGTTCAGCTAATAAAGTAAGAAAAAAAAATTTATTAAATTTGCAACATGAATAGATATTTGAGTATTCTTCTTATTGCTGCTATTTTTTCTAATAATCTAATTGTTTTAGAACATTTTTTATTTGAAGATATAGAAATATGTACTGAACAAAAAATTCATATTGATGAATCTAAAGAAGACTGTTCAATTTGTTATTTTTTTAATTCAAGAGCTGATAATTATATTTTAACTGCTAAAGGATCTTTTTTCATTTCATTCTTTTATGAATTAATAAATTTCAATTTTAAAATATTCCCTTCTATTTCCATTAATTTTTTTGATTCCCGTGCGCCTCCTGTTTATTGATATTTTTTTAACAATATTATCAATTTAACAATCTTATTAACAATCTTAAAAATTAAAATAATGAAAAAGTATTTTTTATATGCTATTGTAGCATTAATAATTGTATCGTGTTCTAAAGACAATGATACTCCTGAAGCAGTAAATGAAGAAGAAGTGATTACTACGATGACTGTTACTTTAAGTCCTAGTGATGGATCTAGTTCTATAATTTTACAAACTAAAGATTTAGATGGAGATGGTCCTAATTCACCTGAAGTAACCGTTTCAGGAAGTTTGAAAACGGGCGTTGTATATAGCGGTAGCATTTCCCTACTTAATGAAACCGAAACTCCTGCTGAAAATATTACTGAGGAGGTAGAGGAAGAATCTGATGAACATCAATTCTTTTTTACTGTTGGAAGTGGATTAGATGCCTCAACAGAGTATTTAAATTTTGATACTGGGGGAAATCCTTTAGGAACTCAATTTTCTCTTACAGCTGGTTTAGTTAGTAGTGGAGCTTTAACAGTCACATTGCGTCATGAACCTAAAAAGCCCAATTCAGGGCTTCAAGATGCTGGTGGAGAAACTGATATTGAGTCATCATTTAATATAGTTATAGAGTGATAAATAAAATTATTTATTTATTTATTTTTTTTAACTATATTGTTTATTCTCAGAAAACCATAGTTACAACTTCTCAAAGTTGTAACTATGAATTTTCTGGAAAAGTAATAGATTTTCATGATGGTTCTCCACTTGCTGGTGCAATTGTAGTTTCAAGTAATTCTAATTTCTTTGATCAAACTAATATAGAAGGGGAATTTAACATTTCAAATTTATGTCAAAAAACTTACGTTTTTGAAGTTTCTCACCCTTCTTGTAATTCAATAAAATACTCTATAAAAATTTCTGGAGATACAAAAAAAAATTTAAGATTAGAGCATCATATTGAAGAATTAAATGAAGTTTCTATTTATGCAAAATATGATAACGAAAAATATAAAACCTTTTTAGAAAATAAAATTTCAATTGAAACTATAGACAGTTATACTAGTGGGTCATTAGGGGATGTATTAAATAGTTTATCTGGAGTTTCTTCTTTTAATACTGGAAATGCTATAGTAAAGCCAATTATAAATGGTCTACATAGTAGTAGAGTTATTATTATCAACAATGGTGTTAGAATGGAAGATCAAGAATGGGGTGCAGAACATGCCCCAAATATTGATATCAATTCAATAGAAAATCTGAAAGTAATTAAAGGAGCAGGTTTATTAGAGTTTAGTGGGAATGCCCTTGGAGGAATAATATTAGCTGAATCCTCAAAAATTGATATTAAAGATTCTATCTATGGTAAGACTATCTTTTCTGCTTCATCTAATGGTAAAGGCTCAACTTTAACTTCTAAAATAACAAAAAGTTATTCAAATGGATGGTATGCATCTGCTCATGGCACGTACAAACGTTTCGGAGATTTTAATACTGCAAATTATGTGTTAAGTAATACTGGAATAGGAGAAAAGAATGTTTCTTTTCGTATTGGTTATAACCAGCTTAGTTATAATATGGAGTTATATTTTTCTCATTATAAAAACGAAACAGGAATTTTAAGAGCTTCTCATTCACATAGTGCTCAAGACCAAATTCGAGCTATTAATAGTTCACAACCTTTAATTATTAATAATTTCACTTATAATATTAATGCTCCTAAACAAGAAAATACTCACTCTCTAATAAGATTAAAAGGATATAAATGGTTTAAAAATTTTGGAAAATTAAGTTTTCAGTATGATTATCAAAAAAATAGACGCTTTGAATACGATATTAGAAGAGGTTCAGATAAGGATAAACCATCAACTGATTTGACGCTTGAAACTCATGCCCTTAAATTTGATTTATTCTCTAATTTAAATGATGAAATCAAACTTAAAACAGGTATTTTTTCAAGATTTCAAAAAAACTTTCCTGATCCAAAAACTGGTGTTAGAAGAATAATCCCTGATTATGAGAAATTTGATTTGGGAATTTATGCTATCGTAGACTATATTTTAAATGATAATTTTCAACTAGAATTGGGAGGCCGTTATGATTACTCATATATAGATGCAATGAAGTATTATCGAATTTCTTTATGGAACTTAAGAAATTATGATAAAATATACACTAATATCATAGTAAAGGAATTAGATAATCAAATACTAACAAACCCAAAATTCAATACAAATAATTTCTCTGCTACAATTGGAGCTGCCTATAATTTTAAAGCAAATAATAAAATATTATTTAATTATTCACTTGTATCCAGATTTCCAAATCCTTCTGAATTATTTAGTGAGGGTCTTCATCATTCAGCAGCAAGGATTGAACTTGGAGATTTGAAATTTAATTCAGAAGTAGGTCATAAATTAACATTAAATTTTATACATAAAAAGAACAATTTGAATTTTTCATTAAACCCCTTTATTAATTTTATAAATGACTTTATATTAATTGAACCTACCATAATTCAGCAAACAGTTAGAGGGAATTTTCAAGTTTGGGAATACAAACAGACTGATGTACAATTAGCAGGTATAGATATTGATTTATCTAAGATTTTAAATGAAAATTTTAGTTTACAACATCAATTTTCTTTGGTAAAAGGGTATGATTATAAACAGAATGAACCTTTAATAAATATTTCTCCTGTAAATACAAGAAATCAAATATCCTATAAAAATTTAAAATTAAATAATTTTAAGTTAGTGCTTCAAAATGAGTTTGTTTTTAGACAAAATGAATACCCTAATAATGATTTTGAAGTTTATATTCCTCAAACCGAAACAATAGAATTAGTTAAATTAAGTAGACCTCCAAGTGCTTATCAATTATTTAATTTTTATTCAAGTATAGATTTTGATGTTTTTAAAAAATCAAAATTAAATTTAACCTTTAGAATAAATAATTTATTCAACGTTTTATATCGAAATTATTTAAATCGTTTACGATATTATTCTCATGATTTAGGCAGAAATTTTTCACTAAATATAAAGTTGAACTATTAATTAGATTAAGAAAGTCAATTATAAATAATTTTAACCTTATAATTCAATTAAATTTTAATAAATTAAAATTTTCATAAATGAATTAATGAAAAAATTCAGAAAAGATGGTATTTTATTTGAAATTCCAAACATTTTTAGATAAGGTTATAGGTCCATTAGAATGGGTGATGCTTTTTCTAGTTATTGGAGGAGGGATTTATTTGACTCTTCATTCAAGAGGTTATCCTATTCTTAAAATTAAGAATTCTTTTAAGCTTTTATTTAGTAGTGATCATAACGAATTAGGGATTTCTAGGTTTCAAGCGCTTTCTGCTGTTTTAGCTGCAACTGTTGGATTAGGAAATATTTCTGGTGTAGCAATTGCCATTTATATGGGTGGACCCGGCGTTTTAGTATGGATGTGGTTAACTGCAATCATTGGGTCTGTAATTAAATTTTATTCATGTTCTTTAGCTGTAAATGTTAGGACTTACGATAGTAAGGGAAATCCCATTGGAGGACCTATGTACTATATGTCATATGGAATTAAAAAATGGGGTAAGCCAATGGCTATATGGTTTTCAATAGCTGGACTTTTTGGTGTATTACCTGCATTTACCGCTAATCAATTAACTGAAGCTTTTGTAAGTGTTGTTAATCCCTCAAAGGAATTATTGAATATAGGAGATTTCAATTGGAAATTAATTTTTGGATTTTTCCTTGCTTTAATTACATCATTCGTAATTTTTGGTGGGCTTAACTCAATTGTTAAAGTAAGCTCTAGTTTGGTGCCATTAATGGTGATGATATATTTAGCGATTGGAATTACTATTTTAATAATAAATTTTAATAAAATTATTCCAACTTTCTCTCTAATTTTTAATGAAGCATTTAATGTAAATGCAATAGCTTCAGGAAGTTTTTGGGGTCTGATTATTTTAGGAGTAAGAAGAGCAGTATTTTCAAATGAAAGTGGAGTAGGAAATGCTCCAATGTATCATGGACAATCTCATACAAAAATGGGTACTGACGAAGGGTTAGTTGCGATGTTAGGACCTTTTTTTGATACTATTATAGTTTGCACAATTACTGGCCTTATAGTTTTAATAAGTGGCGTTTATATCCAAAATGATTTAAATGGAATTTCATTAACACTGGAAGCTTTTAGAAAACTTTTTTTTGGTTTTGGAGATATTTTACTTATGATTATGGTTTTTGTTTTTGGGATATCAACTCTTTTTACCTATTCTTATTATGGAGTGAAATGTTTAGGATTTTTAACTAAACGATCATGGGGTAAATATTATAATTATGTCTATATATTGAGCATTATAATTTCATCTTTAATGACCGTAGATGTAGTAGTTGGAATTATTGATATATCTTTTGCTTTAATGTGTATACCAAATATGATAGCTATTTTGATTTTATCTCCTAATGTTAAAAATGAAATGCAAGAAAGAGGATGGTTATAAATTAACTTAATTAAATTAAAAATTTAATCATTCCTAAAATAAGAATTTTCAGGGAGTTTAGAAAAAAAGCCAACTCATTTTATAATAATATTTAGATTAATCATTTTAAAGTATTGAATATAGAATAAGTTTATAAATCATTTACTCAAAAGTATTTATATTTAGAAGTAATTTAATAAATATGAATCTTTCTTTAAAAGGAAAAAGAGCAGTTGTATGTGGAAGTTCACAAGGAATTGGTAAAGCCATTGCGATAGCTTTGAGTTTTCAAGGCGCAAGTATAACTCTTGTTTCAAGGAATGAATTAAAATTAAAAAAAGTATTAAATCAATTAGATTCTGGAAATGATCAAAAGCATAATTATGTTGTTGCAGATTTTATTGATGATCAAAGTGTAAATGAAATTTTTTTAAAATTTTTAAAAAAAGGTAATAAAATTGACATTTTAATTAATAATACTGGAGGACCTCCCCCGGGTAGAATTATTAATGCAAGGGTAGAAGATTTTGAAAAGTATATGAAAATGCATTTAAATTGTAGTCATTTACTTACTAAGTTATTTTTACCAAATATGAAAAAAAGAAAATTCGGAAGAATTATTAATGTAATTTCTATTTCCGTAAAAGCACCTATTGATAATCTAGGAGTCTCCAATACTGTTAGGTGGGCAATGGCAAGTTGGTCTAAAACATTATCTAATGAAGTTGCAAAACATGGAATTACTGTAAACAATATTTTGCCTGGATTTACAATGACTGATAGGCTTAAAAACTTAATCCAAGAAAATTCAAAAAATCAAAATAAATCTATTGATGAAATTGAGAAGAATTATAAGGCTCTAATACCCTCAGAAAGATTTGCTCTTCCTGAAGAAATTGCAAGTTCTGTTTCCTTTTTATGCAGTAATGAAGCAAGTTATATAAATGGGATAAATCTTCCTATTGATGGTGGATATTCTTCAAGTTTATAGAGGAATAATTATTTTTTTGTCCAAATTCTGGTATTTAGATTAAGTTCTTTGATGAAAAGTTTATTTAAATAAAAGAGGTTATACATTATTTCTATATCATTAAAGCTGATAATTGATCCATAAAATCTTGGTTCAAACAAATTTTGATCACTTTTAAGAGCCATGTAGATTCTTGTGCCTGAAAAGGAAAAATAAATATCATTTTTGAATTGTTTTTTTATCTTAACTAAAGATTCCATTATTTTAGGTGTAAGTATATATCTGGCTTCAATTTGATCAGTAGAGTAAACTTGAAAAAAAGATTCAAATTCCGGATTTTCTAATTTAACTAAATTCATTACTTTAATCGTATTGTTTTCTATTATTGATTTTTTTGAACCTCCAATGAAATCTCCTATTTTTTTTATAAACCCATCTGATTCAGGCCTTATAAATGTATTGCCATTAAATTCTTTATTAAAATCAGCATGAAAAAAAAAGCATTTAAATAGAGTTTTTCCCATTGGCCTAAAGAAAGATTCACTTGAATTTGTCGTTATTTCGGAAGATTCAAATTCTGTTTTGTCTATTTTTCCAATAATTAAATCATCACCCTGTATCCAACTATAATTATTTTTAATTAAACCACTGCTTTTAATATGTTTCTCATCAACTCTTTTTGCATGATCATATTTCCAAGTTGGGTCAAGAAAGGAAACAATTTCTTTTACTATTATTTCTTTGTATTTTGCGGCAAAAGCATAGTATTTAATTACTGAATAACAATACAAAAAAAAGAACGTAATAAATATAAATATCAAAATGATTTTAGCATATGGTGCAAGGAAAAAAAAAGGTGAGTGAGAGAAAATTAAGTTTGGTTTATAATAAACGATCGAGGTTACTATTAAAATAAGAAAAGATGGGATTAGCCATTGTGCCTTTCTCCTCATCTTTTGTACTTCAATTAGTTTAGGTTTTAGACGATCATTATATAATTTAAATAACTTTGGATCTGTAGTTTTAGAGTTAAAAATTTTCCCAGCACTTTTTCTAAAAACTATTTCTTTAAAATGCCAAAAGGAAAAAGATATAACCCACCATATAATAAAAAGAAATGAGAAAGATGAACTTCTACGTCTTCTACTTCCACCTTGACCCAATTTTATTGACATATATTAATTTTTAAAAAGATTATTAATATTAATATTTTTTCTTTGTTCTTCTGGTATTTCAAATACATCTTTTAAGGTTAATTTCATTGCATTGGCAATAAGGTTTTGAGGAAAAACTTTAATTGAAGTATTATAATCCGTAATTACACTATTAAAGGTTCTTCTTGCAGCTGATATTTGGGATTCAACCTCGTTTAGTGACCTTTGCAACATTTCAAAACTTTCATTAGCTTTAAGATTAGGATAATTCTCAACTGCAACCATAATATTTCCCATTGTACTTGAAATCTTATTATCTAATTTCACTTTTTCGTTATCAGACAAATCTTTAGAGGTGACTTGTGTTCGAAGTTCAGTAATTTGGGTAAGTAAATCTTTTTCGTGTTTTAGATAGTTCTTTACAGTTTGAACAAGATTAGGGATTAGGTCATATCTTTTTTTTAGTTGAACATCCATTCCTCCAAAAGCATTTTCAACTTCGAATTTTATTTTCTGTAATCTATTGTATATAACTATTAAATAAATTGTGATAATAGAAATTATTGCTATTAAAATGATTATTGAATTATCCATAATATGGTATTTTTAGTGATTATTTGATTGATTTTTTCCGAAAGCTTTTAAAAAGATAAAAAAAAATTCAGAATTAAGTGTTTTAAATCTTGATTCTATAAATTTCACAATAAATAAATATATTTTTGAATAAACTTTAAAATCGAAATTAATGAATCAAAAAATTAAATGGTTATTGTATTCAGTTTTGGGATTAATCACATTTGGTTTTGGTCTTTCACTTCTAGGTGAAGCAATTATAATGAAATATCAAGAGTCAAGTTATTGGGTCTATTTTGGAAGTTTTGCATTAGTTGTTACAAACACTGGCTTATGTATTTTTGGGCAAGCTGTAATTGAAAAAATCAAATTTGAATCGTGAGATTTTTTTATAATGAAAAATTTAAAAATAATTAAAAACAGGTCAGATGTTGGAGCTGGGACAAGAGGATCTGATATTGGCATTGATGCACTTGAAATAGCTGCGATTAATTCTAATAATGATTTTTTTAATCACTATCCCTTTGTTGATGTTGTAACTCATAATGAATCAATTTATAATAAGGTAAAGCAAAATTTTGCCAAAAGGATTAATTATGTTGTAGAACAATGTGAAAGACTTTCAGAAGTGACTTTAAGAGAATTAAAAAATAATTTTTTTCCTTTAATTATTTCTGGAGATCACTCATCATCAATTGGAACTATTGCAGGAATTTGTTCCGCTTTTCCTAAAAAAAATCTTGGGGTTATATGGATTGATGCTCATGCAGATCTACATTCTCCTTTCACTTCTCCGTCAGGAAATGTTCATGGTATGGCTGTAGCCGCTGCTATGAATTTAGATAATATTAAAAATAGTTCAAATAGAGTTGATGAAAAAACTTTAAAAAGCTGGAAAAATTTAAAAAATATTAATAATTCGAACACAAAAATTTCACCATCAAATTTTATTTACTTTGGTCTTCGTTCATATGAGGATTCTGAAAAAAAAATAATTCAAGAAAATAAAATTAATTGTTATTCGGTTGATGGAATTCGTCAAAGAGGAATTGATGTATGTGTTAATGAAGCTTTGAAACAACTTGAAAATGTTGAAATTATATATATATCTTTTGACGTTGACAGCTTAGATTGTGATTTAATTTCAAAAGGCACAGGAACGCCTGTTTCTAAAGGATTTGATTCTGATGAAATTATTAAAATTTTAAAAAATCTAATTTTAAGTGGAAAAGTGATTTCGTTAGAGATTAGTGAAATTAATCCACTTTTAGATAATAGAGGTAATAAAATGGCAGAAACAGTTTTTAAGATTATTGATTCTTTATTTTAATTTAATGGTGTTTAAGAAATTAAAAATAATATTATTAGTTTTGGAATAAATAGCACATGAAAACATTAATTATAAAACTAGATTGTTTATGAAGAAAGTATATAAGTATAGTATTTGTATTTTCATGCTTTTATTTAATCTATTTTATCTTGATGCTCAAGTTCCACTTCCAGAGCATCCCAGGCCAGATTTTCAAAGACCTATATGGGAAAATTTAAATGGGGAATGGGATTTTAAATTTGACGCTGAGGATAAGGGGATTAAAGAACAATGGTATAAAGGTGAAGTTGAATTCGATAAAAAAATAACGGTTCCTTTCCCTTGGGGATCAAAATTATCAGGGATTAATGATGAAGCAAATATAGGTTGGTATAGAAGAGCTATTACAGTTCCCAATAAATGGAAAGAAAAAAAAACATTTCTTACAATTGGTGCTTCAGATTGGGAAACTTCTGTTTGGTTAGATGGAAAACTATTAGGTAAACATCAAGGAGGGTATATTCCTTTCTCTTTTGATTTGACCCCATATTTAAAATATGGAGAGCTTCAAAATCTAATTTTAAGAGTTGATGATAATGCTGGTGATCCAGAAAAATTTAAAAGAGGACATGCCTTATATGGAAAACAGGGTTATGGAAATGCTAGAGGTATATGGCAGACAGTTTATTTGGAATCACGGGGAAATCAATTTTTGGATGCTATCCATTTTACTCCAGATATTGACAATAAAAAAGTTAATGTTAAAATTTATCTTGAAAATTATGCTACTAAAAAATCACCTCTATTAATTAGAATAAAGACAGAAAATGGTTTTATAGAAAAGCAAATAATTATAAAACCAGGTCAAATTAAGCGGAGTTTTGATATAGAGATTCCTAAAATGCATTTGTGGACTTTAGAAGATCCATATTTATATGATGTAGAGGCTACGTTAGATGATGATATTGTAAATTCTTATTTTGGAATGCGTAAAGTTTCTGTTGAAAATTTACCTGGAACAGAATTTCCTTACGTAGCTTTAAATAATAAGCCTATTTATCTTCAATTTGCTTTAGATCAATCCTATCATTCTGATGGATATTATGCTTTTCCAAATGATGCTTTTATTAAGGAAGAAATACTAAGAAGTAAGTCCATAGGATTAAATGGAATTAGAGTTCATATTAAAGTTGAAGTTCCAAGAAAATTGTATTGGGCAGATAAACTAGGTCTTTTAGTAGTAGAGGACTTACCCAATTCATGGGGTGAACCAAATAAACTAATGAAAGCTGAGTCAGAATATACATTAAGGCAAATGATAAAAAGAGATTACAACCACCCATCAATTATCTCATGGGTAATTTTTAATGAACAGTGGGGGTTGAAAACAAAGCAGGTTGAAATTAGTAATGAAGGACCCTGGGAGAATGAAGGAAACATAATTCTTCCTGAGACATATGCTTGGGTCACATCAATGTATTACTTGGCTAAATCTCTAGATCAATCAAGACTTATTGAGGATAATTCTCCATGTTGTGGTGGTCTTCACACTGCAACAGATATAAACTCATGGCATGCTTATTTACCTGGATATGAATGGGAAGACTACTTAAAAGATCAAACTGAAAAAAATTATAAAGGTGGAAATCATTTGTATTATGATGGTTGGTCTCAGCAAAATCAACCATTTTTAAATTCTGAATGTGGCAATGTTTGGGGATATAATGGAAGTACAGGTGATGTAGATTGGAGTTATGATTATCATCGTATGATGAATTCTTACAGAAAATATCCAGAAGTTTCAGGATGGCTATACACTGAACATCACGATGTAATTAATGAATGGAACGGATACTGGAAGTTTGATCGAACAAATAAATATACAGGGCTATCAGAGATAATGGATGGTATGACAATCAATGATTTTCATTCCCCAATTTATTTGTCAACCGGAAATGAAATATGTAAAACAGTTAATGGTAATCAAAAGTTAAAAATCCCATTATATTTATCATCAATGACAGATATTAATTATGGTGAAAAATTAAAAATAGAATATGAATTGATACATACTAATTATATTGGGGAGTCAAATAAAATTTTATCAAACTCATTTTTAATTGATTATAAAAAATGGATGAATAAAGAGATAACCCCAATTGAAATAATATCTCCAAATATCAGTGGATTATCTAAATTATTAATTAAAGTGAAATCATTAAATAATAAAGTATTACACAGAAATTTCATGCACTTTAATGTATTAACAGATGAGAAAATTTCAAATGTAAGTGTTATTAGTAAAAATCCTGACGAATTTTCTAAATCGGATTGGAGTATTAAAAATTCTGATATTATGAATGGAAAAAAAATAAACGGTTTTGGAAAAGGTTTTTTTGAATATAAGTTCGATCTACCTAAAAATATAAATAATATTAAAGATGCTTTTTTTATAGTTGAGGCATCAGCCAAAGAATTCTTTGATAAAGATAAAAGTGATGACGAATTTAGAGAAGATGGATTAGACTACATGAAAGGTTCAAAATTAAGTCCTAGTAGAAATCCAAATTCTTATCCTATGACTGACGAAATAAAATTTCCCTCAAATATAGATATTTATGTCAATGATAAATTTTACAAAACCTATGATCTGGAAGACGATCCGGCAGACCACAGAGGAGTTTTATCATGGCACAATCAACTAGAAGATAGAACTCTAAAAGAAGCTGGCTCTTATGGATATTTAATTAAAGTGCCTATTAGCAAAGAAGAATTATTTGAATCTATTGAAGATGGAAGTTTAAAAGTTCGAATTCAGACTGAAGATGACGGCGGGGTCGCTGTTTATGGCAGATTATTTGGTCGTTATCCAATTGATCCAAGTTTAATTTTAAAAAAATAAACCATATAAAAATTGAAGTTTGTTTTAAAAAATATAGGTTTTTCTTTAATTGGTTTAGCAATTATTCTTTCATTTTTTGATTTTTTGTTAGAAAATAAAGAAATAATATTTGGGTTCGGATTTCTATTGTTAATAATATCTTATTTTATAAAGAGGTAGATTTTTTATCTTGATGCTTCAGCTATTTGTTTAAAATTAATATCCCTATAAACATATTTCATTGGTTTAATTAAAGCTTTATTATATTTTTCAATCCAATCTTTATGAAATGATAATGAATACCTAGAAGGTGGGTTAATTGCAAATTCAACCGTATACAAATCATTAATTTTTCCTGGGAGAGAAATATTTCTAGCATAATGGAAATTATCAATCAGATTAATATGCGGAATAAGATCAATAAAAGTTTTCAAATTTGAAGATTGATTTTTTATTAAACAATTTATAACTAAATATGGAATAAAACCTCCAGCTGGTGATCCTTTAGGAGTATTTTTATTGTTCCAGTTTACTCTAGCTTCGATATGGACATTTGTTTCATTTTCTTTTAAATTATTCGAAAGAGGAAAGACCATATCTTTTATAGCTCCTTCGAAAATTGCAACAATTCCGGGTTTAATTATCTCTTTTCCAATTATTAATTCTTGGCTAAGTAAGTTTGATAGAAGACTAGAATTAAGAATGAATATTAATAATAATTTTTTCATATAATAAAGTGTTTAATCTCAAGTAAAAATACTTAAAATTATTCTGTATTTATTTTTAAAAAACACCTTAAATGGAGATTTTTTGTGAATATTATATTTTATATCGTGTTTTTTTTAGATGTTCATAATTTTATTAATTGAAAAATATGAAATGTTTAAAATTTAAATAAAAAATGCAAATTAGGTTTATTTTATAATATAAATAGCAATATTTATTAAAGTATTTAACATAAATTAAATAAATAATTAAAAATATATGGAAGATTTTGCCAGAGTTTCTTTAGAGCAACAAACTGAATTTGTAAATGCAATCAATACTGTTTGGGTTGCTATTTGTGCTGCAATGATTTTTTTTATGGAAGGGGGGTTTGCATTTTTAGAAGCCGGTTTCATTAGATCTAAAAACGCAATGAGTATAATTGCTAAAGTTATTATTGACGTTGTTTTTGGCGGGATTGCTTTTTTTATAGTAGGTTTTGGAATCGCTTATGGAGCCTCAAATGGTTGGATTGCTTTTGACACAGGAATTATGAATTATGATTTAGGCCTTGGTCTATCGGTATCCAATAAGTTATTTTGGTTTATACAACTTGGATTTGCTATTGCTGCAATTTCAATTGTTTCCGGTGCACTTGCCGAAAGAATGAAATTATGGTCTTATACCCTTCTAGTTGTTATATTTTGTTCAATAATGTATCCTATTGTTGCCAATTGGGTATGGAATCCTAATGGATGGCTTGCTCTTAGAGGTTTTAATGATTTCGCGGGTTCGGCTGCTGTTCATGCTATGGGAGGATTTGCTGCTTTAGCTGCGGCTATAGTTCTTGGGCCAAGAATTGGTAAGTATGATAAAAATGGAGTTCCAAATTCAATTCCAGGACATAATTTACCTTTAGCTGCCCTAGGAGGATTTATTTTATGGTTTGGATGGTTTGGATTTAATCCTGGATCTACTTTAGGAGCTGTTGGAAATTGGGAACTAATAGGTACTGTGGTAACAAATACTTTTTTAGCTTCAGCTGCTGGAGGTGTATCAACTATGATTTATACTTATTTTAAGTATGGTAAAATTGATATAACAATGGTAATTAATGGAGTTTTAGCTGGATTAGTTTCTATCACTGCTGGGTGTAATGTAGTTGATCCAAATTCTGCTATAATTATTGGATTAATTGCTGGGATTCTTGTAGATATAGCTGTTGTTTTTATTGATAAAATCCAAATTGACGATCCGGTAGGAGCAATTGCTGTTCATGGAGTAAACGGATTTTTTGGAACTGTAGCAGTAGGATTTTTCGCGTCTGAAGGAGGTCTATTTTTTGGAGGAGGCTCTCAATTATTAATAACTCAAATACTAGGAGTGTTGGTTATCGCATTTTTTTCTTTTATATTGACTTTTATTATTATGAAATTAATTCAAAAGTTTGTAGGAGTTAGGATTTCAAGAGAAGAAGAATTAGCGGGTATAGATGCGGTATCTTTTGGTGTTCAGTCATATTCTACATATGAATAATTTGATTGTAAAATAAAAAAACATGAAAAAAATTGAAGCAATTATTAGACCTTCAAAACTTAAATCTATTCAAAATGGGTTAAAAAGTATTGATATTCCATGTATTACTGTTATCCCTGTATCCGGATCAGGACTTCAAAAGACTTATACTAAAATTTATAGAGGAACCGAACAATCATTATCTCTTCAAAATCGAATATTGATAATTTGTGTTGTTAGTGATGAAAATTTAGAAAAGTGTATTGATAAAATCTTAGAATTTGGTTCTGATGGTGAGGTTGGTGATGGAAAGATTTTTGTTTATAATGTTGAAGATGCTATTAGGATGAGCACAAAAGTAAGAGGAAAAAAAGCCATACTTTAGAAGATCATTTCATTTAAAATTAAATTATAAAAGACTTTTCATTGTTCTTTATAGAAATAATTATTTAATTTCATTAAATGAAAAATCTCTTTTTACTAGTCGTACTATTTTTTTTGATTTTTTCTAATTTATTTTCTCAACAAGATAGTTATAAAAAGAGACCTGAATTTAATATCACTGTTTTATCTGAGGATCCAATAATTGATGGAGAAATCATTTCTGAATCTTTATGGAAAGATGTATCTCCAATTAACTCTCTTTATCAAATCACCCCTAGTTATGGATCAATCATTTCAGAAGATACTCACATCAGGGTTGGTTATACTGAAAAATACTTATATGTTAGTGTTGTTTGTTTTGATAAAGAACCTAATAAAATTTTCATTTCTGATTCTGCAAGAGATTCTAATTTAAGTGATGAGGATAGTTTTTTTTTCATAATAGATACTTACAATGATCAACAAAACGGTTTTTTGTTTGGAACTAATCCTAATGGAGTTGAATATGATGCTCAGATAGATAAAGAAGGTCAGGGAAATTTTACTTCAGGCTTTAGACAACAAGGTGGAGTTATAGGGGGAACTAATTTAAATTGGGATTCAACTTGGGATGTTAAAACAAGCATTGGGGATTATGGTTGGAGTGCTGAGTTTAAAATACCATTTAAATCAATTAGATTTTCACCAGGTTTAAATAAAACTTGGGGTATAAATTTTCAAAGAAATATCAGTAAAAATAACGAAGTAGCTTTTTGGGCATCTTTACCATTAGGATTTGATATTAAAAAAGTTTCATTGTCAGGTAAAATGAATGGTATAAATTTAAAAAAACCTAAAAACTTAAAATTCACTCCATATATTTTAGGAGATGTAACAAAAGATACGAGATCTGAAATTGAATCTGGTGCTGAAATAAAATACAGTATTACTCCTGCTCTAACATTAGATTTAACATATAATACTGATTTTGCTCAAGTTGAAGTTGATGATCAGCAAGTTAATTTAGATAGATTCAATTTATTTTTTCCTGAAAAAAGAGCATTTTTTCTTGAAAATGCTGGTCAGTTTTCTGTTGGAAGTCCGGGTGAAGTAGACTTATTTTTTAGTAGAAGAATTGGAATTGGAGGTGATGGAGAAATGGTCCCTATTATTGGAGGGTCAAGATTATCTGGAAAAATTGGAGAAACGAATGTGGGATTTTTATCGATGTTTACTGATGAAGTTAAGTCTTCTCAAATAGGAAAAAATAATTTTACTGTTGCCAGGGTAAATCATGAATTTTCTGGAACTAGATCTTCTATTGGGGGAATTTTAATTAATAAGGATGGATCCAAATCTGGTGTTGATCATTTCAATAGAGTATTTGCAGTTGATGGTAAATTAGGTCTAGGAGAAAAAGCTCAGATTTTTGGTTTTGTATCTAAAAGTTCAAGTCCAGGAATTGATTTAGATGATTATGCTTTTAAAATTAAAGGAGAATATAAATGGGATGGCTGGAATATTGCTGCTGGTTATACCGAGCTAGGAGAAGGGTTTAACCCTGAAGTCGGATTTTTATCTAGAAAAGCATTTAAAAAACCTGAATTCCTTATTTTTAAAGCTATTAGAGTCAAAAATATGGGGAAACTTTTGGAGATTAGACCTCATATTTGGGGAAATTCTTATAGAAATTTTGATAATCAATTAGTCTCAAGTTTTCTTCATATTGATAATCATTGGGAATGGGAAAGCAGTTTTGAAATTCATACTGGGGTTAATTTTAAAGAAGAAGGAGTATTTCAAGAATTTTCTATAAAAGGAGTGAAGATACCAGTAGGGAATTATAAATCCGTTGAATTTATGCCTGTTTTAATGACAAATAAGAACAAGAAAATTTATTTTTATAGTCGAATGCAGATAGGAGGTTATTTTGGAGGTAATCGTTTTTCTGCATCAAACAGAGCAACTATTCAATTTGGAAATAAATTTAATTCTGAATTAAACTTTAATTATAATAAACTTAAGTTGCCAAATGGAAATGTAACTGCAATTGTTAGTGGTGCAAGATTTGTTTATTCTTTTACTCCAAGGATATTTATTCAAAGCTATGTTCAGTATAATAATATTTCAAATGTCACATCAGTCAATGCGAAATTTGGATGGACTAAGAGTGCTAATACTGGATTGTTTTTAGTTTTTAATAGTTTTCAAGACAATGATATTTTTGACAATATAAAATCAAGAAGCATAATTCTTAAGTATAGTTATCAATTTGATTTATTATAAATCAAAATCCCGATTTGTATTTTAAAACAATTAGTTTATCATCTAGGTTTTTGAAAAAATAAAATTTAATTTAT
>CABXRK010000012.1 GCA_902514625.1 uncultured Bacteroidota bacterium | reverse complement strand
GTTAGATATATAAATCAACATCTTACAAGTTTAGCCAAAGATATTGGCTTAACTGAAAATATTTCAAGTAGTTCAGCCAAAAAAACTTTAATTTCGCTTTTATTTAAAAAGAAATTCTCTATAGAGCATCTTGCTAAGATCCTAAATCATAGTTCTGTCGAAGAAACTAATATATATTTAAGAAAAATAGAAAATCAATTTGAAGATGATTTAGAGAAAGCAATTAAATTATAGTTTCAACTAATTATTTAACCAATCCTCATAAATAGTTGATTTCAAATTTCATTGATTAAAATGCGTTAAAAACAAGCTCCCTAAATTTTTTATTTATAAAATTATCATGTACTTCTAAAGAGTCATTTTTTATCCCTTGAGTTGAGTTACTCTGTTTGTATAATATACCAATTATATTTTTTTTGGGGTCAGCAAAAAATTTTGTGTTAAAATATCCTCCCCATGATATTGTTCCAGCACTACCACCAATATTTTTGTCAATATCTTGCGGCCTAAGGACTTCGAAAGCAAGACTATGTCCAAGATCACTAAACCAGCTTGTGTTTTTTAGAATACCATTTAATTTATCTTCTGTAACTAGCTTTATAGTATTTTTTTGAATTATTTGATTTTTTTTAAAGCGTCCTTCATTTAAAAATATAGATAAAAATTTACAATAATCTTCAATTGTACTTGAGAGTCCACCCCCTCCAGAATAAAAAACTTTCGATCCTTTTATAGGATAATCTATATCAAATCTATTTTCTTTTAAAAATGTCCATTCATTATTTATTTTTGTTAAAACTGGGACTAATTTATTTTTTTTATCTGCAGGTAAATAAAAATAAGTATCGTTCATCTCTATAGGTTTAAATATTTCATCAATAAAAAAATTATTTAATGATTTTTTAGTAAGTATTTCAATTAAATAACCTAATACATCAATTCCAATTCCATAAGTCCATTTTTCACCAGGTTCATGGTGGAGGGGGAGTTTAGCTAGATTTTTTATGGTCTCTCCAATTGTTACATTATCAGAAGAAAAGCCTACAACTCCATTTTTCATAAAAGAGCTTTTTTCTTTATAAAAAATTGCCCGAATTGCTGAGTTTTCATCAATAAATCCATAACCTAATCCTGAGGTATGGGTAAGTAAATGTTTAATAGTAATTAATTTCTTTGTAGGTTTTATTGAATAGGTTGAGTCTTTTTCATAAAATTTATCTAATATCCCTATACCCTTGAATTCCTTAATATATTTTTCAATGGGATCATCAATTTTTAACAGGCCTCTTTCCCATAAAATTAGAATACCAAGAGAAGTTACCGCCTTAGTCATTGATGCAATTCTAAAAATATCATCGGATTTGTATTTTTCTTTTGTAATAGGATTTTTAGTGCCAAAGGATTTATTATAGACAATTTTTCCATCTTTATATATTAATGCATTTACTCCTGAAATTTTATTATTTTTTACTCCCTCAAGAAATAGAGTATCTATTTTTTGAAATGGGGGATTTTCTAATTCACAACTGGTGAAAATAAAAATGATTAAAAAATAATATTTAAAGTGTCTCATTTTATCTTTTATTTTATTTAAAATAAAAGTAAATAAATTATTTAACAAGGTTAGATTTTACATAAAATTAAGTTTTTAATTATATTTTTTGCGCTTATACTTATTCTCAAATTTTAATTAATTTTTATAGTTAGCTTAATTCTTCAATTTAATAACTTTGAAACATGGAAAAGGAAAATTTCAGTTTTCACATAAGACTTGATGTAAGAAGAATTCATAATGATGGTAAATACCCTTTTCAATTATTTATTTATTCAAAAAGACAAAAAAAAGATATTCGTTTAGTAATTAAATCTAAAGAGGTCAGTGTTGATCCTAGATCAAGTAAAAATGATTTTAAAAGAATATGGACTAGAGATAATAATGGTGATTTTATTTATGTTGTCTCTTCATATAATAAAGATTTGAGAAAGTTTTTAGTTCGCTTTGAGACTAAAGTTAAATCCATTTTAAATGATCAAACAATTCACACTTTTGACCAAATAAAAAAAGAATTAAAAAAGGAATCTATCAGAAAAACAGATGATTTATTAGATTATCTTAAATTTAAAAAAGAGCAATTATATAAAGAAGAACGTTATGGTTCTGCAGAAAGTTATTCTTCTACAATTAGTAAAGTTAAACTTGTAAATAATAATAAGACAATTAGTTTTTATGATATTAATAAAAAATGGTTTAATAAGTTTGAAAAAATTCAAATTAAAGAAGGATATTCAAGAGGAAGTATTGGAATTGATTTGCGAAATATTAGGAGTGTTTTTAATGATGCTATTTTTAATAAAATTATTCCTAAAAGTATTTATCCATTTGGAAGAAAAGGATATAATATCCCAAATGTTGGAAAGAAAAAAAACAGGGCTTTGCTTCCTGAAGAATTAAAAAAGTTATCACAATGCATTCCTAATAATTACAATAAAGAAAGAGCAAGAGATTTTTTTATGTTTAGTTATTATGCCAAAGGCATGAACTGTAAGGATATAGCTTTATTAAAGAATGATGATTTTAGAACTCAAACAAGAACTAGGGAAGATTCTAATGGGAACCTAGTAAAAAGAGAAGAATCTTATTTTGAATATAGTAGAGAAAGAAGAATAAATAATCTTAAAAAGAAACGTCTTATAAGGGTATTAATAAACAAAAACATGAAAGAAATAATGAAAAAATACGATGGTGATGGAGATTTCGTATTTGATATTATAACTGACAATAATCCTAAAAAAATAAGAAGTCAGTATCAAGCATTTACAAGATTTGTAAATACTCATATAAAAGCTTTAGCTGAAGATATAAAAATAAACAAGTCCATTTCTAGTGGATGGGCAAGACATTCATTTGGAACAATTTTAAATAGAAAGGGTATGCCTATTAGATTAATTTCGGAATCATTTGGTCATAGCTCGACAATAGTTACAGAAAATTATTTAAATAGTATAGAAATTCAATTTGAAGATGATGTTCAAAAAGCATTAGAATTTTAAAAAAAGTAAAAGATAAAATGAAAAAATTTAGAATTCATTATTTTGAACATGTACCCTATGAAGGGTTGGGATATATAAAAACATGGGTGAATAATCATAATCATAAATTAAGTTCAACAAAATTTCATGAACCTTTTAAGTTGCCCAAATTATCTAATTTTGATTGGCTAATTATTATGGGTGGACCTATGGGAGTTTATGATTATAAAAAATTTCCTTGGCTTTTAAAAGAGAAAGAATTTATATCCAAAGCTATTAAGGCAAATAAAGTTGTTATTGGAATTTGTCTGGGGGCTCAGCTTATTGCAGCAGCTTTAGGCGCAAAAGTTTATCAAAATATAAAAAAAGAGATAGGATGGTTTGAATTGACAAAAACAGAAGACTCAAAAAAGAATTCTATAGTTGGAAATATGCCAGAAAAATTTGTAAGTTTTCATTGGCATGGTGACACATTTGATTTACCAAAAGGTGCTGTTAATTTATTTAAAAGTGAGAATTGCTTAAATCAAGCATTTTTATATAGGGATTTGGTTTTAGGCATTCAATTTCATTTGGAGATAACCCCTAAAGCATTAAAAGGAATGGTTGAAAATTTAAATAAGGAGTTAATAGCAGATGATTTCGTTCAAAATGAAAAAAAGATTTTAAATGAGTTGCGGTTTTATGAAAACTCAAATAATTATTTAGTTAGTATTTTAAATAATTTCTATTAATTTTCTTCATACAACTTAAATATTAATTAGCCATTTAGTTTTAATGAATTTTGTTTTTATATCTTTAGAACTCTTTATTTAAATAAATTACAATCTCCACTTTATAAAAAAAATAAAATGTATTATAGAATATTAATTATAATTATCTTTTTGATAATTACAGTTCCAAAAACTTTTTCTCAAAACAAAGACGTATATCTCTATAGCTATTTTATAAATAATGGGGCTGATGGTCTTCATTTAGCATATAGTTTAGATGGTTATAATTGGAAAACATTAAAAAATAATAAATCTTTTCTTATTCCAACTATTGGAAATGATAAATTGATGAGAGACCCATGCATTATATTTGGTCCTGACAAAAAATTTCACATGGTTTATACAGTTAGTTGGAATGAAAGAAGTATTGGGTATACTTCTTCACCAGATCTAATTAATTGGTCAAAACAATTAGAAATTCCTGTGATGGCTCATGAAGAAACTGCTCTTAATTGTTGGGCGCCAGAAATTTATTATGATTCACCTTCAAAAAGTTATGTAATATTTTGGTCAACTACCATTCCTGAACGATTTAAAGAAACAGATAGTACTGGTGACTTTCTTCAGGGAAAAGGATGGGATCATACACCTTCCAGATTAAAAGGAAAGACAGATTTAATACTAACATATAATCATCGCCTTTACTATGTGACTACTAAAAATTTTAAGGATTTTAGTGAAACTAAATTGTTTTTTGATCAAGGATTTAACGTTATAGATGGATCAATAAACAAATCAGAGGGAGATTATTTGCTTTTTCTTAAAGATGAAACCAGATATCCTCCCCAAAAAAACATAAGAATAACAACAAGCAAATCTTTATTTGATAATTTTGAGCCAGTATCAGATCCTATAACAGGAGATTACTGGGCTGAAGGGCCTTCGTCAATAAAAATTGGAGATTATTGGCATGTTTATTTTGATAAATATTTGACTACAGGAAATAGAATGGGAGCTGTGAAATCTAAAGATTTAAAAAATTGGATTGACATCTCAGATCAAATTAATTATCCTGAAAATGCTTTACACGGAAGTATATTTAAGGTAAATCAAAACATTTTAGATAAGTTACTTAAATTAGAGTAGAGATGAAAAAGATGGTTTGTACCCGTAATAAGCATCAAAAAAATGTAAGTCTATATTGACTTTTCATATCCTAAATGTAACAAAAATTAGCGCCAAAATAAGTTCTAAGAAATTGAAAAACTTCACACTGTAACTGTTTTTTAATTGTAAATGTCACAGGAAAACTAGTGGATAAGAGTTAATTTGACTTGCCTGCTTCTTGACTGTCAGTTTGGGGCTAGAGCCAACTGATTTAGAGCCTCTTTAAAAAAATAATTATCATAATTTCTTTAAAATTATTTTGTATAATTGTGTCATATTAATTGTAAATAAATTTAACATGAAAACAAAATTGACCTTTACTATTATTGGAATTATAATGATAATTCAATCTATAGCTTATCCTTTATTTTCTGACATCGCAGTTGAAATGATGTTCAATGTTGGTGAGGAAGCTAAAAACGTTTTAATTTTATTTCAAATTGCAGTAGCTCCAATGTTTTTTATGGTTGGATTGATGCTTTTTTTATCTCGAAATACTGATTTAAAAACAGCAAAAAATTTATTATTGGCTTTTCTTATTGCATATGTTCCTGCTTTTATAGGATTCTATAACTTATCAGCATCTCCATTAACGAATGTTGGCATTCCAGATTTTATTCCTGATATTGTGATGTGCGGATTGGCTCTATTTACATACTTGAAGCCTAAAAGTTGAACCATCACTAAAAAATCAAACTCCTCATTTATGTAGGGGTTAAGAAGCATTTTTGTGCTAACCCTAATTCAAACTTATAACCCATAGGATTGTTGTATTGATTGGGAATAATTTTTAAATAAATTTATATGGATCCACTATCTCAAGGAACAGTTGGCGCAGCTTTTGCGCAGTCTGTTGCCAATAAAAATAATATTTTCAAGATCGGTTTAATTGGTTTCCTTGCAGGATTGACACCTGATTTAGATGTTCTAATTCAGTCATCAACTGATCCAATTTTATCTCTTGAATATCACAGACAGTTTACACACTCACTTTTTTTTATTCCCTTCGGTTCTTTAATTTTTGCTTTACTAATTTTTCCTTTAGTTAAAAGCTCATTGAGTTTAAAGACTGTCTATTTTGCAAGTTTATTGGGATATGGAACTCATGGATTTCTTGATGCATGCACTTCATACGGGACTCAACTTTTTTGGCCTTTTTCTAACGAACGGGTTAGTTGGAATAATATATCTATTGTTGATCCAATCTTTACAATTCCAATATTAATATTTCTTGGAATTGCAATAAAAACTAAAAAAAAGATATATAGTTTTTTTGGAATTGGATGGATTATTTTTTATCTATCTATAGGTTTTGTTCAATATGAAAGAGCTTTATCAGCTGCAATCGAACTAGCGACTATGAGGGGGCATAACCCTGAGCGTCTGACTCTTAAGCCATCATTTGGAAATTTGATTTTATGGAAGTCCATTTATAAACATAAAGAAACTTTTTATGTTGATGCAATTCGAACAGCACAATCATCTACTTGGTGTTTAGGAGAAACTATAAGGGTTTTTGATTATAAATATCATCTTCCGGGTCTTGACAAAGAGAGTCAGCAAAAAAAGGATATCGAGAGATTTCGTTGGTTTTCTCAAGATTATTTGGGCTATGATAATGAAAAAAATATTGTTACAGATGTACGTTACTCAATGATCCCAAATAAGATTGCACCAATGTGGGGATTAACTATTGATGACCAGCGTGATATAAATGAACATGCAACTTGGTGGACAAGTAGAAATTTGGATCAAAGTCAGTTAGATTTGTTCATTGATATGTTAAAAGGTAAAAAGTGTGGAAGTTGACATTTATCTCCATATTAGTTATAGTGTATTTGTATGTCATTTTTATCCCTAAATTAAATACCTTAGCATTATAAGTTTGAAAATGACTCCGTGGAGAAGATCGGATTCGAACCGACGACCTCTTGACTGCCAGTCAAGCGCTCTAGCCAACTGAGCTACATCCCCATTGTAAAAATAATTATCATAATTTTTTAAAAGTAGTAATTTATTTATCTTAGTTGAAATTCAAAGAATAAAAAATGAAAAAATTAATTTTATTAATATTGGTTCCAATATTTCTTCAAGCTCAAATAGAGCAAGGTCAAGTTAAATTATTTGATTCAAGTGAAGAGCTTGTGCCATTAAGAAAAACTTCTCGAACAATTGGAAAATGTTGTCAACTAGGCAAGGCGATGTCTAAGATATCAGGAGGCATGTCGGATGTATATTTAACTCAAAGTGAATTGAATGAAGATGGCTCATATACAATTTTTTTTGTAAGTGCTTTTATGATTGGGTTTGATACAGAATTAACACAATATGGGGTTGAAAATCCAACAGCAAAGATTTCAAGTTTTCATCTTGCAGATGAAGAAAAATTTAATCGACTCAATGAATTGATGGTAAACGGATACAAAGAGTTTAGAGCACATGCAATTGTAAAAAGGATAAAATACGCTGATATTTCTGAGGTTTTAGCTGGGGGAAAAAATGAGGGTGATAAATTATTATTAAGATTTCATAATAAGAAAATTATAAAGTATGTTTCTTTTCAGTTATTTGAAAAAGAAAATGGAAATAAAACTTCAAGTAGACCAATTTTTTCAAAATTTATAGGACAATTGTTTGGATCCACAGAAATTATAGATACAAATTGGTAAAATAAAAACCGTATATAATAATATGTATATTATAGTCGTTTGAAATAAAAATTTTTTTTACTAAATTTACAACCCTTATTTTTTTAAGATGTATAGAAAATTAAATGATATTGATTTCCCAGAAGGTATTAAAACAATATTTGTTAATGGAAGACTTTATACAAAGAAGCAATTTAATGACGCTAAAAAACGAGATAAATTTAGAGATGGTAGTGGAAGATTTAAAAAGCATCCTTTATCTAGAGCGTAATCAAATATATTTAATAATTTTCAAGTTTTATTATTTTTTTGTAATTTAATAAGCTAAAACGAAGTTTTTGTTGTTTTAGGTTTTTGAATTTTAAATTAATTTAAACTCTAATGAAAGAAATTTTATATACTTTAATTTTTACAGCAGTTTTGTTAGGTGCCGTTTATGCTTATGCAATATATGCTACAAAACAAGGGCTTACTGAAGATGAAAACCAAAACTATATCCCTGATAGTTGGGAGAAGAATTTCAAATGGCTTTTTAGCGGAAGAGTTATTATTATGTTTGTCTTAGGTCTTGCTATTGGTTATTTAATTGCTACTGTAGATTTATAAATTATTCAATTCGTTATTTTTATATCTAAATGAATGACTTCAAGTAGTTTTTGGGGAATTATTTTAACCCCAAAATTCTTTTTTATCTTTATCATTAAAATTTAAAATAAATTTTAATGATAAAGCTCTTTTTATATAAAATTTTAATAATAGCTTTAATAAGCTCATGTACCCAAATAAAGACTAAATCAAATGAATTAAAAGTGCCAAAAATTGCCATTATTGGATTAGGCATTGAATCAAGCACTTTTTCACCTGCAATAACAAAAGAGGAAGATTTTATCGTAAAAACTGGAAAAGAAATTTTTTCGTGGTACCCTTTTTTATCTAAAGATTCACTAATGAGGAAAAGTGCAAAGTGGATTCCAACTCTTGTGGGATATGCTCTTCCGGGAGGAATTGTTACGAAAAAAGCATATAATTCTTTAGTAGAAAAATCACTTTCATTATTAAAAAATGATGCTCCATATGATGGAATTTTATTTGACATTCATGGAGCCATGAGTGTTGAAGGTATTGATGATCCTGAGGGAGATTATATTGAAAGGATTAGAAAGGTTGTTGGTAAAAAGACTTTAATTTCAACTACAATGGATTTACATGGCAATGTTTCATGGAAGCTTGCAAAAAATTCAGATTTAATAACTTGTTATAGAATGGCCCCTCATGAAGATGCAACAGAATCAAATAAAAGAGCTTTTAAAAATTTAACTAAACGATTAAATGAAAGAAAAGGTAAACCCCTTTATAAAGCGTGGATTCGTGTTCCAATTTTATTGCCTGGAGAAAAAACTAGCACCAGAATTGAACCTGCAAAAAGTTTATATGCTAAGGTTGCTCCTGCAACAAAAAGTGAAGGGATTATTGATGCTGCGATTTGGGTTGGTTACGCTTGGGCAGATGAACCTAGAAATCATGCTGTAGTAATGGTTACAGGTGATGATAAAGAGATGGTTAAAAAAACTGTAGAAAATTTAGCTCATTCTTTTTGGGATGTTAGAAACGAATTTGTTTTTGTTGCACCTACAGCTTCTTTAAAAGAAAGTTTAGATAATGCAATAAAAAGCGACAAAAACCCATATGTAATTAGTGATATGGGTGATAATCCTACAGCAGGAGGAGCTGGAGATGTAACATGGACTTTAAGAGAAATACTTAATAGAGATGAGTTTAAAAAGTCTAGTGGACCTTCTTTAATTTATGCTTCTATACCTGGCCCTAAATTAGTAGAAAAAGCAATAAAAGATGGAGTTGGATCAAAAATTAAAGAATATGTAGGAGCTCAAGTTGACGACAGATATTCTCCACCAATATTACTATCAGGAATAGTAAAGTCTATTAAACATGGAGATAAACATGCTGAAACTGAAGTTGTTATTCAAACTGGAAGTGTTAATGTTATAGTCACAAAAAAGAGAAAACCTTATCATTATGAAAAAGATTTTACAAGTTTAGGTCTTGATCCCAGAAAAATTGACATTTTAATTGTTAAAATAGGATATTTAGTTCCTGAATTATATAATTTAAGAGGAGATTGGATAATGGCTTTAACTCCTGGGGGAGTTGACCAAGATTTAAAAAGATTAGATTATAAGAGAATAAAAAGACCTATGTTTCCATTGGATAGAAATATGCCAACTCCTGATCTTTCAGCTAAATTTGTTCCATCTTCTGATTTGTAACTTTGTAAGATGTTAAAGAAAATAACTATATATTTAATCTCATTTGGATATGTATGGATTGGAGTTAGACATTTTTTAAATCCAGATTATTTTTTAGCAATAATGCCCCCTTATTTAAAATGGCATTTAGAGTTGGTATATATAAGTGGAGTTTTTGAAATTATTTTAGGAATAGGTCTTTTAACTAAATATAGAAAGTATTCCGCCTTGGGTTTAATTTTTTTATTGATAGCCGTTTTTCCGGCAAATATTCATTTGGTCATTAGTGAAGAAGCTCAAAATGCGATAAATGTATCAAGAGAAGCTGCGATTATAAGATTACCTTTTCAGTTGGTTTTTATTTTATTAGCTTATTGGCATTCAAAAGATTAATTAAATAGCACCACCGGATAATTTAAATTTTCTTTTTAACCCAAATACACCTTTTAGTGAAATTTCAATTTCAATTTCATTATTGTCAAACGATAAATCAATATTTGAAGATGCGGTGTTGTCAAGGAAAAGTATTTTTAATGAATAGATGTTTTTTTCTGACCAAAATCCATTTGCAGCGACAGGGGTACTAGTAATACTTTTTTTGAAGTAATCTAAAGAACCATTATTATAATTATCAATTATATTGAATTTTGATAATGAACCAACTATATATTTATCTTTTCCAATAAGTATTTTTTCAGATCCAGAATCTGAATTTATTTTTAATTCATAAATATTATTCTTCTTATTTAATTGTACTGATTTTATTCCAAAAACATTATCATTTATATAGTAAATTTTTTCTAAATTAACTTTAGGCTTTATTTTTAATCCTTTACTATTATGAGGAGATATTTTAAGAGTTAAAAGTTTTTTAATTAATCTTTGTTGAGCATTAAAATTTATTTCTGCCATTACATCTAATTGAATTTTAGAAAAAATTTCTTTCCAGAAAATATCTAAGACTGCTTGCATACTTTTAACACTTCCAGTTATAGCAACTACCATTTCATGTTCAGGCAATACTATACAATATTGTCCAAAGGCTCCATCTCCTCTATAGCTATTATATCTATTTTTCCAAAATTGAAATCCATACCCTTGTTTCCAATCAATTTCCCATTGAGAGTTAGAATTATCTACTTGTTTGGATGATGCCATTTTAATCCAATCTTTGGATATAATTTGTTTTCCCTTCCATAATCCATTTTGAAGATAAAGTTGACCGAATTTTGCTATATCTTGAGTTTTAATTTTTAATCCCCAACCTCCAACTGTAATCCCTTTTGGACATTTTTCCCATTTAGGCTTTTCAATTTCAAGAGGCAAAAATAATCTTGGATAAAGATAATCGACCAAATTTTCCCCTGTTATTTTATTTAATATAGCAGAAAGCATATAAGTTGCGTAACTATTATATTTAAAATGGTTGCCTGGCAAAAAATCTAATTTTGCATTAATAAATAATTCGATCCAATTATTTTGATTTTTACCTGATGGATTGATTTCATTTTTTTGACCGGTTGTCATAGTAAGGAGATCCCTTATTCGCATTTCTTTAAAGTTTTCATCAATTTCATTGGAATTATATTCTGGGAAAAAAGAAATTACCCTGTCATTTAATTCAAGTAATTCTTCATCAACAGCTATCCCAATAGCGCTAGAAGTAAAACTTTTGCTTAGGGAATGCATTATGTGAGGAATTTCTGGAGCATAAGGTGACCACCAGCCACTAGCAATATTTTTATTGTTTTTTAAAATAATAAAACTATGTAATTCATCTACTGTTGATTCTATTTCTGAAATAAAATTTAAAATATTCTCAGATTGAACTCCTTCATTTTCAGGTAAGCTTTGTTCAAAAAACCCAGATGATGATTTTATTTTTTTATTGTCTTGAGAAAAAAGCCCATAAGATATTAAAAGTAAAAGGAGCAAGTATTTTTTTTTCATATGCTATAAAATGAATGAATTTGGATATAATTTATTTCTGATAAAAAATTAGATTAAAATTAAAGATTAATTTTACATCAACTAAGGATATTTATAAATTTTATTTTATTAAATAAATAAAAAAATGATTAAGGCATTTCTATTTGATTTGGATGGAGTTTTTTATGTAAAAAATAAATTAATAGATGGTGCTAATGAAACAATCTATTGGTTAAAGAAGAATAAAGTAAAATATAAATTTATCACTAATAATACGACTCTTTCAAGAAGGAAATTGGCAATAAAAATGAAAAAGATTGGGTTAGACGTTAAAGAAGAAGAATTTATTAGCGCGAATTATGCAGGGGTATTATTAATAAAGAAAATGGGATTAAAATCGTGTAGATTAATTCTTTCTAGGGAGGGGATGGATGATTATCTGCAATTTAATATAACAAATTTTAATCCTGAAGCTATTATTATTGGAGATATTGGTGATTGTTGGAGTTATGATTTAATGAATGATTTAATGAATCAAATATTAGAAGGTTCAAAATTAATTGCTCTACATAAAGGAAGATATTTTCAGACAAATAATGGATTAACTATAGATATTGGAGCTTTTATTGCTGGGTTAGAACATGCTACTGAAACAAATTCAATTGTTGTAGGGAAACCTAATTCTACATTTTTTGAAATGGCAATACAAAGTTTTTCATGTTTATCAGATGAAATAGCTATGATAGGGGATGATTTAATAAATGACATCCAAGGGGGGAATAACATGGGATTTAAAACATTTTTAGTAAAAACAGGAAAATATAGAGAGAATATTTTTAAGAACTCTTTAATAAATCCAGATTTTTGTATTAAATCAATTGCGGTTCTTCCTAATTTTATTGAAGAAAATAATTTAATGGTCAAATAATGGAATTTAAAGAGGGGGATAAGGTAGATATTAAAATTGAAAGAGAAATTAAAATAGGACTTGTTGCTAGAATCGAAGATAAGTTTGAAGGTTTAATATATAAAAATGAGGTGTTTCGAGTACTTAAAAAGAACCAAAAAATAACTGCATATATTAAAAAAGTAAGAGAAGATGGTAAAATTGATTTATCGTTAACACCTCAAGGGTTTAAAAATTCAATTGATCATTATTGTGAATTTATTACTAATCAATTAAAGTTAAAAGGGAGTATAAGATTATCTGATAAAAGCTCGCCGGAAGAGATTAGATCAAAATTAAAAATGAGTAAGAAAGCTTTTAAAAAGTCAATAGGGGTTTTATATAAAAGGAAAAAAATTAAAATTGGAAAAAATCAAATTGAATTAATTAGATAGAAATGACTTTTTCCCAATCCACTTTATCATTATGAGAATGAGTGAATCCAATAGATCTTTCTTTTTTAATTGTTTCAGAGTCTCTAAATGCGACTATATATGTTTTCCTCCAATCTTTTGAATTATTGCCACCAGATCCATGAACAATTCTCTCATCATGAATGGTAATATCACCTCTTTTAACGGGCAGAAAAAGATTTTTATCATTAGGATTCGATTCCATAACTAGAGTATGTGAATCTTCACGACCGGAATTAGATTCTTTTTCATTTTCCGAATAATTTTTTGGTTTATGTTTTCTAAGTTCAGTCTCATTATTAGACCCTGGGATTACATATAAACAACCATTTACAATGTCAGCATCAGTAAGAGCTAGTGAAAAAGTTGCAGTCCATGTATTTTTAGTTTTTGGCCAATATCCTAAATCTTGATGCATCGTAAATTCAGCACCTTTTTCTGAAGGTTTTTTAGCTAAAAATTGTTCATAATCTATTTCTGCTTTACCATTAGTATATAATTGATTGGAAATATTTTGAGTAATTTTATGAAAAATATTATTGTTAAAAGTAGGCATATATTTGGCAGGTAACATTGCATTAATTAATTGAAATTTTTCATAAGGGGTTCCATATGGCTGAGACATATCACAAAAGTCTTTTTTCATTCTTTTTTTTTCTTTACCAGAAATAAAATGGTCAAAAACTGGATCAATAGATTTTAATTCCTTTTCAGTTAAAACATTTTTTAAAACTAAATATCCTTGTTTATAAAATTGTTCAATTTCAAGTTTATTAATTGAAAAAGCAGCTCCTTTTCTTCTTGAATTTTTAATTTGGTTAATTGACATATGCAATAGTGAGTTTGTTTAATATATAAATTTACCAAAGTTTTTTTGGATAAATATTATTTTCTTTAAGTTTTAAAATTTCTTTTTGCACTAATTTTTTATCATCAGGGTAGGTTACGCCAAACCATTTACTTTTAGATTCTAAAACTTTAAGTTTAGCATTAGTATTATGGATTATATTGTTTACAACTATTGGTATGAAGAATTCTGCTTTTAAATTTGATGAATTATCATATAAGAATTTATCAAATAATTTTTTAGAAATTTTAAAATATTCTGGAGTAAAACCGAAAAAATTCATTGATACTATTGAATTTTCATCAATTTCGATTAGGTTATCAAGGACATCTTTTCTAAAGATTTTATCATTTATTTTTTGAATATGTGTTCTTTCATTAATTTCAGTTAAATAATTTTGATTATCAGCCTCACATTCTCCTCTTGAAACAAATCCATGATCCGAAATGGTATTTTTTAATATATAGCCAATCATAAAAAATTTTAATGAAGTTTTCTCAACTAGCTTTAAAGAATCGGCCATAGATTTGAATGCTTTAGCACCATAAAAATCATCAGCATTAATTACGGCAAAATTTTCAGAAATTAAATTTTTTGCCATTAAAAGTGCATGACCCGTTCCCCATGGTTTAGTTCTACCAATATTTTTATATTGTTCTGGAACATTATTAATTTCTTGAAAAGCATACTCAACTTCTATTAATCCAGAAAGCTTATGATTAAAAACCTCTATAAATTCTTTGTGAAGTTTTTTTCTAATTATGAAAACGACTTTTTTAAATCCAGCTTTAACAGCATCAAAGAGAGAAAAGTCGAGGATAGTATCTCCCTCTGCAGAAAACGTGTCTAATTGTTTTAAACCGCCATATCTACTTCCAATACCAGCAGCTAAAATTACTAATGTGGGTTTAGATTGATTCATTTAAAGTATAAAAATTAAAAAGTTTTCCAAGATACTTATAAGATTTTATATAATCAATTTCTAAGAGATTGAAGGGCCTTTACTGATTTCCACTTCAAATGCATCTTTAGCTCCTGCATTTTTCATTTTAGTTATTATTTTATTAGCATTATTTTTATCTGCTAAAGCAACTATACATCCACCGCCACCAGAACCAATTATTTTTGCACCATATGCTCCTGATTCAATTGAAGATTCTATCATAGAATCAATTTTCTCAGTTGTAATTTTCAGATTATTTTTTAATAATAAATGATGTTCAGTAATGAGTCTACCAATATATTTTTTATTTAGTATTTTATTTTTACTTAATTCATTTAGTGCTTTTTGAGTTATTTTATAATTCATTACTGCTGCTTCAAAAAAAGGGCTTAAGTTTCCACCCAATAAATCATAGTATAAATTCAAATCTTTTAAATCCACTTTTTTTATGTTGAATTCGGGAAATCGCGATTTTACTTTATTTATACTTTCCCAGGATTTTTTTTTTAAAAAAGCTAACATTCCTAAAGTGTCTTTTGATTCTCCAGAATCACCAACAATAAGAGTATTTATTGGATTTTTTAGTATTTGAATATTGTCATCTGAAGGATCTAAGTAAATCATATTCCCATTGCAAATTGTATATTGATCCATTTTCCCACCAGAGGATCCTTGTTCTATAACTTCAGCCTCAAAAGCTAATTTTGCAATTATTAAAGGAGAAATTTCTAGATCAATTTTGAAAGTTGATACTAAAAATTGAATCCAAGCTATAACTAATGATGAAGAACTTGATAAACCTGCTTTTATAGGAATATCACTGGATATATGTAAATCATATCCTTCTGTAGGATTACACCCATATTTTTTAACAACTTTAAGAGCTAATCTAAAATAGTCCTCTTTTTTAACGATTTTTAGTGAATCATTAATTGAAATTTGATCAATTTCATTAAGATCAGTTTTAAAGATTTTAAAGATTTTAGAATTATTAGGCTTGGCTTTAATTTTCATGAATCTATTTATTGCACAAGCTATTACAGGGAGATTTAAATAATCTTGGTGATCACCAAATAGACAAATTCTTGCTGGAGCATTTGATTTAATTTCCATTGGGGTTATCTTATTGGCATAAATTAATTAAATTTAAATAAGCATATTAAATTAAAAAATATAAATATGGATTGTCTAGAAATGTTATTTACAAATAAACGAGGATTATTTAATTTTAAAAAGCTTTTATTGGGGATTTTTGTTGTACCATTTTTAATGATGGCTCAAAATAAAAATAGTTTTTTTGAGCCTCCTAAAGGGGTTGAGCTAATAAGTACGGATTTACATATACATACCGTTTTTTCTGATGGTTTAGTCTGGCCATCAATAAGAGTTCAAGAGGCGTACAAAGAGGGTATAGAACTAATAGCAATTACGGATCACCTAGAGTACCAACCACATAAAGAAGACATACCAAATAAAAATAAAAATAGATCTTATGAAATTGCTAAAATGTTTAATGCGGAATTGAATGAAAAATCATATATAGATTTCGTAATTCCAGATGAAAAATTAAAGGTAGTTCCGGGAGTTGAAATAACCAGAGCCACTCCTAATCCAGGTCATATAAATGCGGTATTTATTAAAGACGCAAATAAAATTTTACAAAAAGACTCTTTGAAGGCAATTAAAACAGCAAATAAACAAGGTGCATTTGTTTTTTGGAACCATCCAATGTGGTCCCAAAGAGATAATGGAATTGCAAGGTTAGGAGAAATGCATAAAAGTTTAATTAAAAACAAATTGCTTCATGGAATAGAAGTAGTTAATGATAATACTTTTTCTGAGGAAGCATTTTCTATAGCTTTAGAAAACAATCTTACAGTTTTGGGGACTTCTGATATTCACGGATTAACAAACTGGTCATATGATTTGGAAGAAGGAGGTCATAGACCTATGACTTTTGTTATTAGTCCTGATAAAAGTATAAATGAAATAAAGAAATCGCTTTTTTTAGGTAAGACTTTTGTATGGTTAGATAATTTACTTATTGGTAAAAATGAAAATCTTCTTCCAGTGATTTATTCTAATTTAGAATTTAATTCTGAGGGCTATATAAAGGATTATAAAACAGTTAAAATTAAAATTGAAAATAAAAGTAATATGAAGTTTAATCTTCAGTACCTTGGCAAGTATTCATTTCATCATTTTTCTAAATTTCTTGAAGTATCAGCTAATCAAAGTATTTACTTGCTAGTTAAGACAATTAATTTAGAAGAAGAAATTGAACTTCCGTTTAGGGTTTTGAATTGTTTTATTGGACCAAAAAAAAATCCTGAAATTATAATTAAAATAAAACTATAGATTTTTAGCAGATTCAAGCAATAATTTTCTTGTGGATCTTACACCTTGAATTGGGTCAATTCCAAACCCACCATATTCTACACCTATAAACCCTGAGTAACCAGAATCTTTCACTAATTTTAACATTCTTTTATAGTCAAAAGTTGTATTATTTCCGCTACTATCAAATGCATGAGATTTAGCACTTACACCTTTAGCGTATGGAAGAATTTTTTTCATTCCTTCATATCTATCATATAAAGTCTTACATGCATCTGCTATTGAAGTAGGGCCTGAATTGTCTTTATTCCTTCCACCTCTATACTTACTGTAAACCTTTTTCATAATTTCATCATCAAACTCAAGACACCACCCACCAAAATCAGGAAGGGTTCCAAAATTATCATATTCTATATTTTTAATTACTTCAATTAATAGATCAGCATTAGAAGATAAATTATTATGGTTTTCAATTAAGATATTAATTTTATAATCTTTTGCGTATTCGCATAATGAATTTAAATTTTTAATAGAACTTTCTTTCCAGATTTTAGGGTCCGGACTACCATAAAGATTTACTCTTATTGAATGGCAATTCATCTCAGAAGCAGCGTCAATCCATTTATGATGGTTTTCAATTGAGATTTTACTTTCTTTCGCATCACTGTTTGATAAATTACCTTCAGAGTCGACCATTAGGAGAAGATTCTCTTGACCAAATTCATTAGCTTTCGAATTAGATTTTTTAGCAAATTCTTTAGCCTCTTTTAATCCAAATTTATTTTTCCCTAAATTAAAAAACCCTCCTTTATATAAAGCAGTAACATATTCTAGACCTTCAAATCCTTCTTCTCTTGAGATTCTTGCAAAGTCATAGACTTCAATTTTTTTTGACATTATAGATTGAAATAATGAAAATTGAGCTAAAGAGAGTTTAAAAAAAATAGAATCAGCAGAAAGTATGGAAGTATTTATTAAGTTGGAATTCAAAATAGGAATTGAAGTTAAACCTAATCCTGCTTTCTTAATAAAAGTTCTTCTTTTCATAAATAAAGTCTCATATTTCCCAACCTTCTCTATATTGTCTAGTAACAAATTGATTTGCTTCTTCTATATTTGTTATTTTCATATTACTTCCATCCCAAAGCAATTTTTTTCTAGCAAAGAATTCATATCTATTTTTCTTGTTAAGTTTTCTAAGCATATAACTTCTGATAGCTAGATTACCCATTAAAACAGTTTCAGTCATTGGACCTGCATAATCGAAAGAGGAGGTCAAAGACAAATGCTCTTTACTATTAAAACCAGCTTTACAAGCATCAACCCATTTTCTTTGATGACCATATTCTGGTTCAGGATTATTTTCTATTTCAGGACCAAACTCATATGAACCATCGTTGAGATAAAGTTTTGGAGTTAGAGGGGAACTATCATTAATGTTTGTAGAAATAATTCCTTTTTCACCAATCATTAAAACACCATTTTGGCTATTTGGCCCTCCAATATCTGAATTTGCAGGAATTATTTCAGGACGTGGAGGTCTAATACCACCATCACTCCAAGTTAATTCAATCGGGGATTTACTTTTTGAGGTTTCTTTAAAGTGGAGAGTAATTAATGAAGAAGGGGGGCACCCTTCAGGGATATATTCTGGAGTCCACATTTTAGTATATACACTTCCAACGCTACATTCGGCATCTTTTGGGTAATGGAGATTTAAAGTTCTGAAAGGGATATCTATTAAATGGCATCCTACGTCGCCAAGTGCACCAGTTCCATATTCCCACCAACCTCTCCAATTAAATGGATGCATGTTAGGAGTAAATGGTTTTTCTTTAGCAGGGCCTAGCCATAGATCCCAATTTAAGGCATTAGGTTTTAAACTAGCATTTGAATTGGGGATTTTAATTCCTTGAGGCCAAACTGGGCGATTTGTCCATACATTAACTTTAGAGATTTTTCCAATTATTCCAGAATCCACCCATTTCTGAACCATTTCAAGCAAGGGATTAGACCCACCTTGATTACCCATTTGAGTGACAACCTTTTTTTCTCTTGCCATTTCGGTAAGTAATCTCGCCTCACGAATATTATGGGTTATAGGTTTTTGAATATATACATGTTTACCTCTTTCCATTGCATAAACTCCTGCCGGACCATGAATATGATCGGGAGTAGAAATAGTTATTGCATCAAGATTTTTTTCTTTATCTAGCATCTTTCTAAAATCAGAATAAAGCTTAGCTTTAGGAAACTTTGTAATTGTTTTTGAGGCACTTCCTGAAAAATCAACATCACATAATGCTGAAACTTTTTCTCTTCCATTAACTGAAGCATTAATAATATCACTATGACCTTTTCCTCCGGAACCAATTGCAGCAAGATTTAATTGATCACTTGGGGCTGTATAACCTTTTCCACCCAAAACATTTCTAGGTATTATAAAGAATGATGAAGCAATTATTCCTTTTTTAATGAAGCTTCTTCTTGAAGAATTTTTGAATTGATTTTTTTTGAATTTCATTATAGTATATATTTAGACTTGGAATTTATAAAAAAAATGTGTTCAAAAAAAATAAAACTAAATTCTTTCAAATAAATTTAAATTTAAAAAAATATGATAAAGAGAGTTATTTTTATAGTGTTGACAATGCTATTAAACCTATTTGTTTCAGCTCAAAAAAATACTGGAGAAAGAGCACAATGGTTTGTAAATGACAGATTTGGAATGTTCATTCATTGGGGATTGTATAGTTCAGCTGAGGGAGTATGGAAAGGGGAGGAGTTGAGAAATAATAATCAATATGCAGAATGGATCCAATATAGAAATAGGATACCAACTGAAGAATATTTAAATCTATTAGACAGGTTTGATTGGGAAAATATAAATCCTGAAGAATGGGTTTTGTTAGCCAAAGAATCTGGCATGAAGTATATCACTTTAACTGCTAAACATCATGACGGGTTTGCTTTGTGGAATAGTCAAACTAGTGATTATAATATTTACAATAAATCAAAAAAGAATAGAGATATTGTTAAAGAATTAGCAATTGCATGTAAAAAGCATGGCATTAAATTAGGATTGTATTATTCTCATTGGATTGATTGGCATGATCCAAAATCTTGGGATCATACTAAAGAAATTTATGGACTAAACCCTAAATTATTTGATCAGTATTGGCAGGAAAAAGTAATTCCTCAAATGACTGAGCTATTAACGAACTATGGAGAAATATCAATTATTTGGTTTGACATGTGGATTCATCACTCAAAAACTGTAGTCACAAAAGATCAACTTTTTCAACTAAAAAATCTGATCAGAAAACTTCAACCTAAGTGTTTAATTAATTCAAGATTAGGATTATCTATTGATGAAGATAGTGATGTTGATTTTAGAACTTTACAAGATAATCAACTTGGCAAAGAAAAATTTGAATACCCTTGGCAAACACCAGCTACAATTGCTCATTCCTGGGGATTTAACTTAAATGAGAGTAAGTGGAAATCAACAACTTCTATATTAAAGGCTCTTATAGGCAATGTCAGTTTAAACGGCAATTTAATGTTAAATATTGGTCCAAGGCTTGATGGGAGTATTCGGTATGAGTCAGAATCAAGATTAAATGATATTGGTGATTGGTTAAAGATTAATGGTGCTTCTATATATGGGAGCGGTGCATATGATTTAAGTTCAAACATTCATAGTTGGGGACAAATGACTTATAAAAAAAGTCCAAACAATAATAAAATATTTCTTCATGTATATAAATGGCCTTTAAATAATGAAATAAAAGTATATGGAATTAAATCAAAACCTGATAAAATTTATTCTTTATCAGACAAATCAAAAGAGCCGTTATTATTTTATCATCAGGATGTAATGACTAAAATTAATATTCCAAGAGAACCATTTAATAATTATATTTCTGTAATAGTTATGGAATATAATCAGCCCCCTAAATCAGAAAAAGGACTTGTTGGTAAAAATTTTGAACAAGGTTATTCACTTAATCTTGAAAATTATTCAAATTTTTCAAATAAAAAAATAGTTAATAAAAAGTCTAGATATGGAACCATTCCAAAGAACATATTAATTCAAAATCAAGAAAAAATTAATTGGAAGATTTATATAGACAAACCCGGAAAATATTATTTTGACTCATCCTATAGTAATCAATCTAATCATGAAGTGGGGAGTTTAGAAATAAATGTTGACGGAAAGTCTATTAAAAAGAAATTTAAACCTACAGGTAAAACAGTTGGAGAACCATTACAAAATTGGGAAATTAAAAATTTCAAGTCTCATAGAATAGGAGAAATTGAATTTGGAGAGTCTGGAATTTATAAAGTCAGTGTTGATTTAAAAACTAATTCTAAAAACCCTGTTAGTTGGCAGTGGTTGTGGTTGGGTTACAATGATTAGAAAAATTTAAATAATGAAAAAAATTTTCAACATAAGTATTGTTCTTTTTGTTTTTAATTTTTTAGGTTCTTGCAAAGAATTTAATCATGATGAATATTTTTTATTATCAAAATCTGACTACAGTGATATGGTATACGCTTCATGGCTTGGACAACTTGTTGGTAATATTTATGGACTTCCCCATGAAAATCAATATGTAGATAATCCAAGACCAGATAGTTTAATGAATTTGGAATATGGAAGTTATCATTTAAAATTAATGGAAGAAATTAACGGAGCCTTTTCAGATGATGATACAGATATTGAATATATGTATCTTTTACAGATGGAAAAATTTGGAATTGAACCAACTTATTTGGAATTATCAAAAGCTTGGACTTATCACATAAGAGATAGGGTTTGGCTTGCTAATAGAGCAGCATTAGCCGCTATGAAAAATGGAATATCACCTCCATTGTCTGGTTCGAAAAAGTATAATCCTCACTGGTTTCAAATTGACCCTCAATTAGTTAATGAAATATGGGCTGTTACATCTCCTGGCATGATAAATTATGCATGTGAAAAATCAAAATGGGCTGCAAAAATAACAAATGATGATTGGGGTGTCGAACCGACAATTCATTATGCGGCAATGTATTCAGCTGCCTTTTTTGAAAAAGATATTAATGAATTAATAAAAATTGGATTAAATGCTTTACCTAAAGATGGGGTTTTTTATAAAACCATAATAGAGGTTCAAAACATATATAACAAATTCCCAAATATTAAAGATTGGAAAAAAGCTAGATTAGAATTATCAAATAAGTTTTATGTTAATGAATCAATTGAAACTAAAACTATTTGGAATGCCAATTTAAATGGGGCTTGCGGTATTTTGGCACTTTTATATGGAAATGGAGATTTTTTAACCACTTTAGATATAGCTTCTGGATTAGGATTTGATGCTGATAATCAAACAGCAACTATGTCAGGGCTTTTAGGTATAATAAATGGAACTAAAGGAATACCTAAAAGGTTATTATTTCCAATCAAAAATTCTGGGTGGGAATTGCCCTTTAATGATTATTACAAAAATATTTCCAGATATGATCTTCCGGATGTTAAGATTTCGGAAATTATTAAAAAGACTATATTACAAGCTGAAAAAATCATTTTATCTAAAGGAGGTGAAATTATCAAAAAAGAAGATAAAGTTTTTTATAAAATAAAAAAATCAGCTGAATTTGAGCCTAATTTAGAGATCGCCAAAATCCCTTATGTAATTTTAAATAAAGGAAAGGCGAATTCATATTCAATTACTAGTTCATATTCAAATAGATTAATAAAATGGGAGATTGACTCTAAAGCCCTTCCGGATGGAATTACTTTTGAGAAAGGAGTTTTTAATGGTATACCTACTAAAAGTGGAGAGTTTTCAGTTAATGTTAAAGCAATTTATAAGAATCAAGAAAAATCAACTATTTTTAATTTTATTGTTTTTGAAAAAAATTTAGCTCAAGAAAAAAATATTATAATTTCATCCGTTTATAAAACAGATAAAGTTAGAAGGGATAATATGTGGATTACGGTTGGCAAAAATCTTTTTTCTGATAATATCTCAATAATAAATGATGGCAAAATAGGTGGTGATAGATCTGTTTTTTATAGTATCGATAACGCTAAAACTCCTCATGAAGATTACTATGGATATAAGTGGGAAACCCCTGTTAATATTGGAAATATTGTTTTTACAACAGGAAGTATGGAAGAAAATGGTGGATGGTTCAAAAATTTAAAAGTTGAAATTATTAATAAAAAAGGGGTTTGGGAAAAAATAAAAACACCTATTCAGATTCTACCAAAATTTGATTTTTCAAACAATTTCATCAATAAAGCTCATTTTATGAGTTATCGAATTCAATTTGATGAAGTTAAAACAAGCGGGATAAGAATCATAGGAGATGCCGGAGGGGTTGATCATTATCATCATGGCAGTAAAAATGTTTTTTTTACTAGTATTACTGAGTTAGAGATATATGAACAACTCTAGTTTTAGAAAAATTTTATTAAATTTAGGTTTAATAAAAACCGTAGTTATTTTAAAAATTATAAAATTAATTTTTGTTCTAGTAAGTTGTTCAGTATTTTTTTATTGTTCATCTAATCAATTCATAGATAAACCTAACATTATTTTGATAATGTCAGATGACATGGGGTATTCAGATATTTCTTCTTATGGAGGAGAAATCAGCACTCCTAATATTGATGATTTAGCGATGAAAGGATTGAGATTTACTCAGTTTTATAACACATCAAGATGTTGTCCTACTAGAGCATCTTTACTTACAGGGCTTTACGCTCATCAAGCTGGAATGGGAGGTATGGCAGATAGTGGAGATAGGGGAACTCCAGCTTTCAGAGGAGATTTAAGCAACAACGCTGTAACTATTGCTGAAGTCTTAAAGGAATCAGGATATTCTACATATTTATCTGGAAAATGGCATATTACCCCATATGATGATTCTCCGGAAGGAATTAAAAACCCAAATAAATCAAATTGGCCTGTTCAAAGAGGATTTGATAAATTTTTTGGAATGATTTCTGGGGCTGGAAGTTTTTTTGATCCTAGATCATTGGCAATTGATAATGAATATATCGCGCCAACAAAAGATTTTTATTTTACAGATAAAGTAACGGATTATGCCGTAAAGTTCATTAACCAAAACTCAAATAAAAACCCTTTTTTTATGTATGTGGCTTATACTGCTCCACATTGGCCGCTTCATGCTCTATCCGAAGATATTGAAAAATATAAAGGAAAATATGATAAGGGATGGGACCAAATTAGGAAAGAAAGATTTTCAAGAATGAAGGAGATGGGAATAATTAAAGATCAGTGGGAACTTACCTCTAGAGACATAAATGTAAAAGATTGGTCTGAAGAGATAGAAGATAGAGATTGGGAGATTAGAAATATGGAAGTATATGCTGCCATGATTGATAGAATGGATAATGGAATAGGTAAAATTATTAATAGTCTTAAAGAAAAGGGAGAGTATGAAAATACTTTAATATTTTATTTGCAAGATAATGGAGCCTGTTCAGAAGAATTGGATTGGATCAAAGACAGACAAGTTCCTGATGTTAGTCAAAAACCAATGGATCCATTGGCAATTCAAACTAAAATGATCCCAACAATTACTCGTGAGGGGGAACCTGTAAGATTAATGAAAAATGCTTTGGCAGGAGGGCCTGAAAGTTATTCTGCATATGGCCCTTCATGGGCAAACGCCAGCAATACTCCATTTAGAGAATATAAACATTATGTTCATGAAGGAGGAATAGCCACTCCTTTAATTGTACATTGGCCAAATACTATAAAAGCAAATGGAGATTTTAGAAGGCAGCCTTCTCATCTTATTGACATAATGGCTACGTGTGTTGAAGTTAGTGGCTCAAAATATCCAAGAAATTATAAAGGAAATACAATAACACCAATGGAAGGGAAAAGTTTAGTTCCTGCTTTTACTAATAGTAACTTAAATAGAGAAGCTCTTTATTGGGAACACTCAGGGAATAGAGCAGTGAGAATGGGTAAGTGGAAATTAGTTTCAAAAGCAGGTAAAGATTTGAAAATGACTGGCCAATGGGATAAAATTGATAAATTAGACCAGGAGCTATGGGAGTTATTTGATATGGAAATTGATAGAACTGAGACAAACGATATTTCCAATAAGCATCCTGAAAAGGTTAAAGTAATGTCTCAAATGTGGATGGAATGGGCTAGAAAAACAGGAGCAATTCCCAGGCCAAATTAATTTTTATGGTAAGATTATTAATTTTATTAATCTTTCTTTTATTTAATTTTTCTTGCTCTCAAGAAAGGTCTAAGCCAAATATAATTTTAATTATGGCCGATGATCTAGGCTATGAATGTTTAAATGTAAATGGAGGTAAATATCAGACTCCTAATCTTGATAAATTAGCTTTGAATGGAATAAGGTTTGAAAATTGTCATTCGCAACCAATATGTACTCCATCTAGAGTAAGAATAATGACTGGTAAGACTAATAAAAAAAATTATGTTGACTTTGGAATTTTAGATAAAAAAGAAGTTGTTTTTAGTCAATTATTAAAGAAGAATGGGTATAAAACTTTAATCGCTGGAAAATGGCAGTTGCAGTTAGACAAAACTCCTGATTTGCCAAAACATTTTGGATTTGATGAACATATCTTGTGGCAGGTTAAGACAAAAGGAAGGGATTCCACTGGATTAGATAAACGTTATGTTAATCCTGAATTAGAAATAAACGGGGAAAAATATGAGGAAAATGAAGGAAAGTATTCTACAGATTTAATAGTTGACTATATTAATGATTTTATGAGTCGAAATAAAGAACAACCATTTTTAGTTTATTATCCGATGATACTCACACACTGTCCTTTTGATCCGACGCCTCATTCAAGTGATTGGGATCCAAGTGACATGGGATCTAAGACTTATAAAGGCGATGCAAAATACTTTCCTGATATGGTTTCTTATATGGATCATTCCATAGGAAGAATAGTCCAGGAATTAGATAATCTTAAGCTTCGAGAGGACACTTTAATTATTTTTACTGGGGATAATGGAACCGATTCACCAATTGTTTCTGAAACTATAAATGGTGAAATTATATGGGGTAAAGGCAGAACAACTGATAATGGGACTCATGTGCCTCTTATTGCTTCTTGGAAAGGAAAAGTAAAAGAAGGATCAGTGAATTCTAGTCTAGTTGATTTTAGTGATTTCTTGCCTACTATCTGCGAAGCAACTGGGACCGATTTTCCAAAAGAAAGTTATGTTGATGGAGTTAGTTTTTTACCTCAAATTCTTGGTAAAAATCAATCAAATAAAAAATTTATTTACTCCTGGTATTTTCCCAGGCCCTATATAAAGGTTGAAGATAATAACCCGATTGAATGGACAAGAAATGAATCTTATAAATTATATGGAGATGGCAGGTTCTTTAATGTTAAAAATGATTTTCATGAAAAAACTCCTCTAAATAAAAATGAATTAGATGATTCCCAAACAAAAAACTATAATGAGTTAATGGCCGGATTAGAAGTATATAAAAAAATTAAGTGGGAAAAATCTTTGTAGTTATTTTATTTTTTAAGAATTATTTATGTTAAGAATTTATTTTTTAGGAATTATAATTTTAATTTTTGCAATTTTAATTAATGGAATTGCAAGTTATATAGGATTAAAAACTTGGTATGATTTTCTTCAAGGATTATCTCTTAAAACCCCTATAAAAGAACTTTTATCTTTCTTTGATATTTTTTGGCTTTTTGTTTTGTATCCTTTTTTATTAGGAATAAGTTGTTTTTTAGGAGATCTTTTTTTTGAAAGATTTTTTAATTGAAAGAATTTTTGATCAAATTATAATCTTTATCTAAAATGTTATAAGAATAATTATTTTTTTTATCCAAAGGGGGTATTAGAATTTTCTTTCTTATAATTTTTGAAGGTGTTGAACAACACATATTTACTGCATCATTAAAAGATAAACCAACTTTTTGAATTAGATTTTTAAAACTCTCATGCATTGTGATCGATGAGCCTGATAAAATGCCATTGTTTTGATATATTTCACCTTTAAGTTTATGAGTATATTCTCCTTTTGAAGATTCTGTAACGGCATCTGTTATTGAGAAAAGTTTATCTTTTTTTAAAGAGAAGGCATGCTTTATCATTTTAAAATCAACATGGTGACCATCACAAATAATACTAGAATAGATTTTTTTGTTATTCAAAATCGCTAATACTAATCCAGGATTTCTGTGGTGAAAGCTCGGCATAGCATTAAATAAATGAGTTGCAGCATTAAGTCCTCTATTAATATATTTTTTTGCAGTTTTGAAATCTAAATTTGAATGTCCAATAGAGATTATGATTCCTTCACTTTGAATTAAATCAATAATTTCATCATTTACAACCTCTGGAGCCAATGTAATCATACTTATGTTTCCATTAGCATGAGATAATATTTTTTCAACTTCTTTTATTTTAGGAGAATGAATGTGTTTTAATGAATGAGCTCCATTTTTTTTAGGATTAATCCATGGTCCTTCAACATGGAGGCCAATACAACCTTCACCCCCTTTTGATTTATAATCTTTAACTGCATTAATACATTCAATAATTTTACTAAAAGAAATGGAAGCAATAGTGGGTTGAAAAAAGAAGGTCCCGCTTTTAAGATTATGTAAATGTATTTTCTTTATAGTTTTTGCATTACTCTCCTCCATTAATAGAGAGCCATCGGCACCATAAATTTGAAGATCTATAAATCCCGGAATCATATATTCATAGGATTTTTTTTCTTCAAAAGATTCAAAATCTAAATTAGTAATTTTGGAATTAGTAGTTTTAACGCAAACATTATTAATAATTTTTTCGCCAGTATGAAGTTTTTTAATATGATAACTAATTTCCATAAATTTTTTAAAATTATTTTAAATTTAAGTTTTTATAAATAAATCAATGAGAACGAACCTAATTTTCAAGTTATTAATTAGCACGGCATTTTTTATTTTATTTTCATGTAACATTAAAAAAAATATTGAAAAGCCTAATGTTATTTTGATTTTAACTGATGATCAGGGTTGGGGAGATTTAAGCGTTAACGGTAACAGAGATCTAGGAACTCCAAACATTGACTATTTAGCAGTTAATGGTGTAAAATTTGATCGTTTTTTTGTGAGTCCAGTTTGTTCTCCAACTAGAGCGGAAATTTTAACAGGGCGACATCATGTTAGAACAGGAGTTTATGATGTTTCTAAGGGTGGAGAAAGAATAAATTTAGATGAGGAGACTATTGCAAATGTTTTAAAAAAATCCGGATATCAAACTGCTGCTTACGGCAAATGGCATAATGGGATGCAAGCTCCTTACCATCCAAATACTAGAGGATTCGACGATTTTTATGGTTTTTGTTCTGGTCATTGGGGAAATTATTTTGATCCAGTTCTTGAGCATAATGGTAAATTAGTAAAGGGTAAAGGATTTGTTATAGATGATTTTACTGATCATGGGATAGATTTCATAAAAAAGAATCAAAACAAACCTTTTTTTCTTTTTTTACCATTTAATACTCCACACAGCCCTATGCAGGTCCCTGATCGCTTTTGGGATAAATTTAAAAATAAAGAGATATCTCAAGAGGGGACATTTTCAAAACCTTCTAACGACAAGTACTCAGGGATAAATTTAAAAAAAGGTTTAGATCATACAAGAGCAGCTCTTGCAATGTGTGAGAATATCGATTGGAACATTGGAAGAATAGTTGATGCTTTAAAGTCTTTAGAAATAGAAAAAAATACTATTATTATTTTTTTATCCGATAATGGACCAAATGGTCATAGATGGAATGGAAACATGAAAGGGATTAAAGGATCTACTGATGAGGGCGGAGTCAGATCTCCAATGATTTTTTATTGGGAAGGGAATATGCCTAATGGTAAAACAGTAAAAAAAATTGCTAGCGGAATTGATTTATTACCTACACTAAAAGACTTAATAGGCATAAAATCAGAACCTAAAAATGAATTAGATGGAATAAGTTTAAAAAAATTAATTTATGAAAATGATCTAGCATGGGAGGACAGATATATTTATAATTATTGGAGAAAAAAATTGAGTGTAAGAAGTCAAAATTTCAGGCTAGATAATAAAGGACTTCTTTTTAATATGAAAGAGGATCCATTTCAGTTAAAAGATGTTTCTAAAGAACACCCAGAGGTTTATAATAAAATGAATGAAGCTAAAATTAAATGGGAAGATGAAGTTTTGAGTGAATTAGATAATTCAGCTAAAAGATCATTTATTATTGGGCACCCTAAAATGAAATATACGCAGATTCCAGCTAGAGATGCGACGCCAAATGGAGCAATAAAAAGATCTAATTATTATCCAAATTGTAGTTATATGACCAATTGGATCAATATAGATGATTCAATTACATGGGAAGCTGAAGTGATTGAGGAAGGCAATTTCCAAGTAAGTTTGTATTACACATGTTCTAAGGATGCTATCGGTTCTGAGATCGAACTGAGTTTTTTGGATTCCAGATTAAAAAACAGCATTAATGAATACTATGATCCTAAAGAATATGGATCTGAAAAGGATAGGTCTCCAAGGATTGAGTCTTATGTTAAAGATTTTATTCCTTTAGAAATGGGAACTATAAATTTGAAGAAAGGGAAGGGAAAATTAGTATTAAAAGGTTTAAAAAAGAAGGGAGAAGAATTGATGGATTTCAGATTGTTAATGTTAAAAAGAATATAAAATTTTGATGGGATCTATTGCAACAATTGATGTTATTATTTTTTTCACTTATGTGGCTGGAATTTGTTTTTTTGGAGTTTCTTTTTTTAACAAAAATAAAACTTCAAAAATGTTTATTCTGGCTGGTGGTAGAATTCCTAGTTGGGTAGTTTCTTTTTCAATTTTTGCAACTTTTGTTAGCAGTATAAGTTATTTGGCTCTTCCTGGAAGTGCTTACGGTTCGAATTGGAACGCCTTTGTTTTTAGTTTGTCTCTTCCAATTGCTTCTTTAATAGCAGTAAAATATTTTGTTCCCCTTTATAGAAGGATAAATAGTGCTTCTGCATATGCCTATATGGAACAAAAATTTGGAACATGGGCAAGGATATATGTATCGTTTTGTTATCTGTTGACTCAAGTGATGAGGATCGGGACGATTCTTTATTTATTGGGTCTTACTTTGAATACTTTTATGGGGTTTAATTTATCTGCTGTAATAATTTTGACTGGATTAATTGTTGCGGTTTATTCTGTTTTTGGAGGCATTCAAGCAGTCGTATGGACAGATGCAATTCAAGGTATTATTTTAATTATTGGAGCAGTAATATGCCTCTTATATATCCTTTTAGGCTCTGATTTAGGAGCAAAAGAAATAATGGAAATAGCTTTAGATGATGATAAATTTAGCCTAGGAAGCTTTGGGATTGAACTATCATCACCGACTTTTTGGGTAGTTTTGGTTTATGGTCTTTTTATAAACCTTCAGAATTTTGGTATAGATCAAAATTATATCCAAAGATATCTGTTGACAGATTCTGAAAAAAAAGCAAAGATTTCTGCTCTTCTAGGGGGATTAATTTATGTTCCAGTATCCGCTCTTTTTTTATTTATAGGAACTGCTCTTTATAGTTATTATAGTAATACGGGACTTTTACCTTCATCTATAATTGGATCCCCAGATAAGGTTTTCCCTTATTTTATTGTAAATGTTTTACCTCAAGGATTGACGGGAATATTGATTGCTTCAATTTTTTCTGCTGGAATGAGCACTCTTTCAACTAGTTATAATAGTTCTGCTACCGTTATTTTAATCGATTATTATAATCGGTTTTTTAAAAATCTTGGAGATGAAAAAACGCAAATGAGAGTATTGTATTTTTCTACAATTTTGATCTCTTTTTCTGGAATACTGATTGCATTGGCTATGATTAATGTTAAAAGTGCTCTAGATGCATGGTGGGAATTAGCTTCAGTTTTCAGTGGAGGAATGCTTGGTCTATTTTTGATCGGATTAGTTCCAAAATTAAATAGTAAAATAACTCCAATAATTGGAACTATAATGGGGGTATTGGTTATTTTACTTTTAAGTATTCCTAATGCTTTTGATCAGGTCTTTGGTTTTCAAAATCCATTTCATTCCTACTTGACTATAGTAATAGGAACGGGGACTATATTTTTTGTTGGGTTTTTAGGGATTTTTATTTTCAAAGGAGAAAAATAATAATTCTATTTTGCTATATTGTAATAAAACGATATCCGATCATGAAAAATTACTTTTATTTATTCTTAGCACTTCTCTTTTCTTGCAATTCTAATGAATTAAAAAATGATATAGATCAGGAAAAGATTTTATTTGATTATCAAAAATGGGACTTTAAATCTTATCCAGAGAATAGTTATACATGGGAGAGTGAAGGCCTTTTCATTGAAAATATATCAGTTCCCGAAATGTTATTATACAGGGCTAAAGGAGCTTCTATTTCTGATAAGACTATGATAATTTGTCCTGGTGGAGGACTTTTTTTTAGTGCTTATGAAAAGGAAGGCACTAAGTTGGCTGAAAAATTAAGTGAAAATGGAATCAATGCAATAGTGTTAAAGTATCGATTGTATCCTAGAGAAGGTTCTGTTATTAAATGGATTTCTGATAAATGGGAAAATCCTAAAATGGTCCAAGACAGTGCAAAAACAATTTTGCCATATTCTTCTAAGGATGCTTTAGATGCAATTGCGCATATTAGATCAAATTCCACAAAATACGGTGTGAATGGTAATAAAATCGGGTTAATGGGTTTTTCTGCTGGAGGAGCTGTTACAATGGAGGCTACTTATAAGTCAGACATCACTAATGAGCCAAACTTTATTGCTCCAATATATCCATGGATGGCGATAGTTGAAGATCAGAAAGTCCCTAAAAGTAAACCTCCTGCATTTATTGCTTGTGCTAATGATGATCCCCTATTGTTAGCTGCTCCAAGTGTAAAAATTTATCAAGAATGGATTTCAGTTGGAGCCAGGGCAGATCTTCATATGTTTGAGAAGGGAGGGCATGGATTCGGAATGTTTCCTAAGAATCTTCCTGTTGATAGTTGGTCGGACTTATTGGTAGATTGGATACTAAATCTTGAGTAAATGACTCCTTATAATGATCATAAAGATATTCCTGGTAATCCATCTACTGCAAAAACAAGCAAAAAAACTCTTAATAAAAGATTAAATGAAGAGCCCCTAAGGTGTTTGACTGAAGAGCAGTGGGATTTTTGGATTTATAATGGTTATGTTGTAATTAAAAATGTTATTTCGAAAGAACAAGCTGATAAAACAGCTTCATTTTTATGGGAATTCGAGGAAAAAAATCCTATAAATAAAGATTCATGGTATACTCCTCCCAGAGCTGAAATGAAAATGAAAGAGCTTGCAGGAACTGGTATGGTTGAGGTTTATAACCATCAATTATTATGGGAAAATCGGCAAAATCAGAAAATATATGATGCTTTTGTTGATATATGGGGGTCTGAAAAATTATGGGTTTCAATCGATAGGGCAAATTTAAATTTTCCATTAAGGCCTGGTTTTGAATATAAGGGTTTTATTCATTGGGATTACGATCCTAAAACAAAACCTCAAAACGTACAAGGCGTTTTAGCTCTTTCAGATCAAATGGATCAAAATATGGGGGGGTTTCAATGTATTCCTTGGCTTTATAGAAATTTTGATCAATGGATAAAAACTCAAAAAAATGATCATGATCCATTTATTCCTGATGTTACTGGTTTGGAGGATAAGATTGTTAAAGTGGGTCTTGAGGCAGGGGATTTGCTTATTTTTAATAGCTTAGAACCTCATGGGATTAGACCTAATATTAGTGAGGATAAGGTAAGAATAGCGCAGTACATTTCAATGATGCCTTCTCAGGAAGAAAATATTGATTTAAGAAATTGGAGAATTAATTCTTGGAAAAATAGAATAGCTCCAGAGGGTTATGCCTTTCCTGGTGATCCCAGAAATTTGGAAAAATTAAAATATAAAACTGCTGATTTAAGTTTATTAGGAGAAAAGCTTTTAGGCTTAAAAGCCTGGTAAATACTCCTTTTTTTTTTGGTGTGTAAACAGCTTTTCTCTCCCCCTTTTTCTTGCAATTTTTGAAAAATAATAGAAAAAAAAATAATATAAATAATATTGATTTAGAAAAAATTTGGAAAATAATTGGAAAATAATTGGAAAATTAAAATAATATTTTATATATTTACATCATATTTTTAAAAATAGATTAAAAAATGGATTTAAAGAACGAATTTAAAGTTGATGTTACTGATGATTATAAATCATTCAAATTTTTAGACACCAATAGGGAGCCTAACGAGAGAATTGTTAAAAAACTTGAAAAAAGTATTCGTGATAATGGGGTTCAAATACCAATTATTGTTAATCAAAAGAAACAAATTGTTGATGGACAGCATCGGTTCTGGGCTTTAAATAGATTAGGGTATAAAATCCCTTATATAATAAGTAAAACTTGGAAGGATGATAAACATACCATTGAAATTAATAATACAGGTTCTAAATGGAACGCAATGGATTTTGCTAATTATGCTGCTGAGAGTGGAAATCTCGATGTTCTTGAGGCTATAAAAATAGCTAATAGATGGGAACAGCAAACAGCAAAAAAACTTCGTCCAACTACTGCTCTTGAAATATTAATGGAGGGAAGATCTCATGCGGGATTGCTAAAAAAATTAAAAAACCTTACCTATAAATTAGATAGAACAAGAGGGGAACAAGTTTATGATTCATTAAATGAGATGAGTAAACATAAAATGAAGGCAAGTCCTTTTTCTGCTAAAATTGCTAGAGCCATTAAAATCATGAATTATGATTATGATGATTTAGATGAAGAAGTAATTGCAATAATGTGTACGGATAATTATGTTCAAAATTTCAATAAAGAGAACGATCAATTAGAATATTTAAAAGATATTTATTTGGAAGCGGAACAGAAATACAAACCTAAAAAATAGTTCTGAAATCAAATTCCAATTTGATTCTAAAAAAAAATTGATTTTTTTCTGATTTTAAATTGATTTAATTTATTTAAGTCAATACTTTTTAGTCTATTTTTTTAGAAATAGAATTAAGATCAAATATTCAATTTGTTGATTTTAAGATAAATAACTAATTAAATTCGTAATTTTAGTACTAAAATTACGCGGTATAGTTCAGATGAAATAAAATATTAATACACAAAGTGATGAAAAAATTATTAACAATTATAGCATGTAGCTTTTTTCTAAATGCTTTTAGTCAAAATGCTAGTCCAACAATTAATTATCAGGCAATAATTAAAGATGCACAAGGCAATGTATATTCTAATACCTCTATTGGAGTGGAATTTCGTATTGGATTTTATAGTAATGGTTCAAATTATCTTTATTCAGAGACTCATACCACTACAACAACCTCCTCTGGACAAATAAATCTTTTAATTGGGACAGGTAATAGAGGGAATGACGGTCAATTAGCCATTGATTTAGATTGGACTCAACAGGGTATATATTTAACCACTTTAGTAACTATTGCTGGAACTACTACCAGTTTTGGAACGGATAAATTAAATCATGTTCCTTTTGCTATATCAGCTTTAACAGTAGTTAATCCAGTATTATCAATTTCTAAACAATTTGATAATTTTTTGGCAACTACTGGCTCACCAACCACTCATTCCACTGCCTATGGGGAAGAGGCCTTACGTAATAATCAAGCAGGAGGGCAGGCAAATACTGCTATTGGCTCAAAAGCTCTTCGCAACAACACAACAGGTAGCTCTAATGCTGCTCTGGGCCATGGGGCTCTTCAAGTAAATACTACTGGAAGTATGAATAGTGGTTTTGGACATAATGCGCTTCATTCAAATACTACTGGATCGAATAATGTCGGAATTGGACCATTCGCAGTAAGATCAAATACAACTGGGGCAAATAATGTAGGCTTAGGATATAGTGCTCTTTATAAAAATACTACAGGAGGCGCAAATGTTGCTCTTGGTAATTGGTCTTTGTATGATACCACTACGGGAAACGGAAATACAGCAGTAGGAAATAGCGCTCTTGTTTCAAATACTACGGGAGCCGGAAATACAGCAGTAGGACTTAGCGCTCTTGTTTCAAATACTACGGGAGCCGGAAATACGGGAGTAGGGGTGAATGCTCTATTTTTAAATACTAACGAAAGTTATAATACAGCTATTGGTGGTTATGCTGGTCCAGCTAATGCGGGCATTGCTAATTCTACATCTATTGGTCACGGTGCACAAGCTCCAGCTGATAACTCTATTCAACTTGGGAACTCTGCAGTTACCTTGGTAGAAACCTCTGGAGTAGTATCTGCCAGTGGATTTACTGGTGATGGTTCTGGACTTACAAATCTTGGTACTTCTTTAGGAACAGGACTTTTAGATTCTAAAAATAATGTAGTTATTGGAACTGCTCTTTCAGCAAATGTTTCTGGAACATCTGGAGTTGCTATTGGTGCAAATGCTTTAAATTCCAATACCACTGGAGATCAAAATAATGCTGTTGGATATAATGCTTTAACAGCCAATACTACAGGAATTGAAAATGTAGCTTTTGGCTATGCTGCCCTTGCAGGAAATACGACAGGGGAGTTTAATGTGGGACTTGGAAATCATGCCCTTCAACAAAATACCACTGGAGACAACAATACCTCAATAGGATATGGCGCTTTAGAGGCGAATACCACTGCTAGCAATAATGTTGCGGTTGGAACAAGAGCCCTTAGAGCTAATACAGCAGGATCAAAAAATGTTGCCATTGGTGAAAATGCTTTAACAGCCAATACTACAGGAACAAATAATGTTGCCATGGGTTATAATGCATTAAAAACTGCCAATTTTGCAGATAACAACATTGCTATCGGTTATCAAGCTATGGAAAATGCAGCTGATGGTTCGCCAGGAGGTGGTAATGGCAGTATGAACATTGCAATTGGATATCAAGCTTTAAGAACTAATTCTCAGGGGGGAACCCATAATATAGCAATTGGAGAAAAAGTACTTACAAATAATACAAATGGGACGCAAAATGTTGGTATTGGGCGCCATTCTCTTAAAGATAATACTACCGGAGATCATAATGTTGGTATGGGAGATTTAGCTTTAGGTCATAATACAACTGGAGGTGCAAATACGGGATTAGGCTTTAATAGTTTACAATATAATACAATTGGGTCAAATAATGCCGCTTTTGGGTTTGCTGCCCTTCAAGATAATATAGATGCTGTTAACAATTCTGCTTTTGGATTTCATGCCTTAAAAGAAAATACCACTGGGATTTCTAATACAGGGTTGGGACAATTTTCTTTGGGTAATAATACAACCGGATCTTTTAATACAGGGGTAGGTGATGATGCCCTTGATCTAAATACAACCGGATCTTACAATACTGCCATAGGTACGTCTGCCGATGTTAGTGCAAATAATCTTACTAATGCCACGGCTATTGGAGCTAATTCAATTGCTATAGCTAGTAATTCTATTCAATTGGGTAGTTCTGCAGTTACCTTGGTAGAAACCTCAGGGGTAGTTTCTTCAACTGGATTAGCTGTAGCTGGTACAGTTACGGCAACTAAATTTGTAGGTTCTGGTGCAGGGCTTACCAATTTACCTTCCACTTTATCAGCATCAACAACAGCAAGACTTAGTGAAATTTTAATTCATCCGCATATGGTACAAACAAGTGTTGATGTATCTTATCCACCAGGTTATACGATTAAACTTATACCATTTGGAAATGGAGGGGGCGCTAATGAAGGGTATGTATTATTTTCTCTTATGATGCCTTCAAATTGGAATCGCGGAAATTTAACCGTTTCACTTTATTATAGTGCCACTGCAGCGGATGGTCAAATCAACTTTGAAGCGGGGGCTAAAAGATATGGTCAAGGGGACGTAAATATTGCTTCTGCTTCAGGAGGCAAATATGTAACTCCAGCAACAGCATACAAACTTTATAAACATACTTTTTCATTAACTGTTGCAGACTATAGTAGTAGTAATTCTCCTGATGATGGATTAGTTATTGTAAAATTTGCTAGATATGATTATCAACCTCAAACATATGGAGATACAAACACCGGTATTATGTATGTTCATGGTATCAAAATAGGATATGGAACAAATTAACATAGAACAATAAAGATTAAAGTATTTTGAAAAACAGACTATTAATTTTATTGATTTTCTTTCCTCTTTTGCTGATCTCTCAGCAGAAGTTTAAATCTGTTATTAATAGTGCTGGTAATGAAATAGTTCTAGCCAATAATATGTCATTGAATTATTCCCTCGGGGAAACCCTTTTAGGAAATCAGGTGAATTCCATGACTTTATATAGAGGATTTCTTACCTCTGATTCTACACCTCCTTTTATTACTTCAACGATTTTAAATCATAATGATAATGGATCGGTATTGGTGACCTTTAGTGAAGAGGTTTTTACCTCGAGTAACCCTTCTTCTGGAGTAGTTTCTGGCACACTTAACCCTTCAGATTTTACTTTATCCATTAGTGGTGGAACAGCTTCATTGGCAAGTACTACTCCTAGTTATGTGGATTTAAAAACGGGAAATTTATTAGCTCATTACCCTTTTGTGAATAATAATTCTTCGGCAACTTTTTATAATGATATAACAGGAAATCATGCTAATCTTACAGACTCAACTACAAATTCAACCACAAATTATTATAGTTATAATGGAGTTTATAGCGATGGGTTATATCATAATTCATCTGCTGGAACAGGACCACTTAAGACTCCTAGTATTAACGTTGACAGAACAAAAAGTTTTGCCATAGAGTTAGAATTTAGAATGGAGAACAACGTTAATAGGCCTGTTATTATTGCAGGAACTAGTTATAGATGGTTAGGAATTGATGTTAATAGTTCTGGTAATCCCGGAATTTTATATAATAACGCTAGTACTAGCTACGATACCAGTACCCATTTAGTGGTAAATAGATGGTACAAAGGAAAAATTGAGTATGATTTTGGGGTTATTAAATTATACATAGATAATAATCTTGTTAAAACAGTTGGATCTACATCTGATACAGTAACATTTACCGCTGAGGGTCAAGGCGCAACTTTCGATGAGGTACTTACCAATACTAATTATTCTAATGGAGAGGTATTTAAAGGATTCTGGAAGAATTTGAAAGTATATAATAGCTTGAAAAATACTAATTATGAAATAGGTTTTGATTTAGCTACAGCAGCAAATGGTCAAGAGACAATAACAGTGGGAGTAAACGCAAATGCTATATATGATATTGATGGAAATCCTGCGGGGACAAATCAAACTTCAAATACTACTCAATTATGGGATTCAGAATCTCCTAATGTAATAGAACCAGTTCTGGATGGTTATATGTTTTTAGGAACTTTAAATGACAAGTTGTATTTTATATCTAATAATGCCACAGGATGGGATAGTGCAAATGCTTCAGCTACCGCTGCAATTAATTCGATTGATGCTTTTGGTGGATTGACTGTAATTTCAAATCAACAGGAAAATCAAGCAGTGGGAAGTATGCTTGCTTCTAGTTCTTTGAATGAAGTCTGGATTGGGGTTTCTCAAGCAAACGACAGTGCACCATGGATTACATCAACCGATGGAGTTACCCAAACTTATCTTCCATGGAGAAGTGATCAGCCATCTGGGTCTAATCAAAATGGGGTTTTATTCACTAAAGATCCTTCTAGCTCTGGAAGTCAGTTTAGCTCGCAAAGCAATGTATGGACCGATGAGACTAAAACAGATCCTTATAAACATTTATTAGAAATAACTGCTTTTGCAACTAATGAAAATGTAACTCAGACTATGGTTATTTATGAAAATATTTCATCTGCTTCAACAAATACTTTAAAAGATGCAGCAATCCATGTAATGGATGATAAGCCTATAACATATTCTATTTCTGGCCCTGATGCGCAATATTATACTTTATCATCGAGCACTATTTCATCCCATACAGGAAGCATTCAATTATCACTTACCCCAAGAGATTTTGAAAATCCTCAAGATAGTAATGAAGATAATATATATGAGGTGGATATTAGATTTGCTTATAGTAATTCTGCAAGTGAAACAATTACTTTAAGAACTAGGGTTAGAGATCAGCTAGATGAATCTGGACCCAATATAATTTCATCACAAATCTATAATCCTGATAACACCACTGTTAAGGTTAATTTTAATGAAATTTTATCAGGGACATCTTCTGGAACAACAACGCAATTAAATGTAAATGATTTTAGTCTTTCCATTAGTGGTGGTACTGCAACACTTTCAAGCACTATTCCTACTTCAATTTCACATTCGGGAAATGTTAGAGTAACCAATTTTAATGAGCAGTTAGATAATAGGCTAACATGGCAACAAAACAATCCATCAAATAGTAATGGTGGAGAAAATTTTGCTCATTTAGGAGGGTATTCAGCAGTTGAATTTGGAAAATTTATCGTTAGCGATAATAATGATAATTTATCAATAAAATCTATTCTTGAACTTGAAAATGGAGTTACTTCTGTTTCTAACTATACCCTTCTAGGATCTTTTTATGGTCATACTTATTTCTTAAGTAATTCAAACACTAACTATACTCAAGCGAAATCTAATGCGGCATCTGCCGGGGGGTATTTATTAGTTATTAACTCTCAAGCAGAGTATGATTTTTTATTTTCGATTTACCCCTCATTTAATGGGACTAACGTAGATAATGCTAACAACACATGGATAGGGTTAGAACAAAATGCATCTGCTGCAGATTATTCTGAACCATCTGGAGGATGGTATTGGGCTGATGGAACACCACTTAATAATTCTAGCCAAGCAACCCATACGATTACTTTAGGAATTCCACTAGTTGGAGTTGCTAATGGTTCCGAAGTGTTAACTATAAATCCTGTATCGAATTCTATTTATGATCCTATCGGGAATCCTGCCCCATCAATTCAAAGTTCTAATACGGTCAGCTTGAATAATAATTTATTGCTTTATTATGACTTTAATAGTTCGAGTTCTTATAATTCTCAAAACTCCACTAATACTGTAAATGATTTAAGTGGAAATGGATATACAGGAGTATTTAGTGGATCCAAAATGTCATATGATTCTGAGGAGAAAGCAATTTATTTCCCTAGTGATGCTACTGTAAATGATGGAGTATATATTACAGGATTAAATTATGTTTCAGGTCCTTCAGATCAGCTTAATGAATTAAGTATTATAGCAAGGATTAAAATTCCTAATCATAATAATGATTTAGAAAATTCAATTATCTCTTTTGACAGAAGTGCTGTTTGGAGGTACACGATAGGATCTACAAATAGTGAATCAGGACTTAGTAATTCGGCAGGAAAACCATCTTTTCATTTTACTAATAGCCAAGGAACTAAAGATACTGATGCTGCTGGAACGTATTCTGGGGATCTTAGAGATAATAATTGGCATGATGTCGCTGTAACTTTTAAAGCCAATCAAGCGGGGGGATTAAAATATTATATTGATGGAGCTCTTGTTCATACCGTTACTAATACGTTTGAACCAATTTCAAATCATACTGATGGTGAAACTCCTAGATTTGGATGGGTAGGGACTACTTCTGAAGCTGCTTCACAAGGAGTACAACCTGGTCCAAGTAATCGTTCTTTTTATGGTCACATATCTACTATTAAGTATTATAATAGGGAATTATCAGCTTCAGAATTATTATTACCAGATTCTTTCCCCCCTACAATTGTTAGCATAAATGATAATGATGAGGATCATCTTTTATCTGGATCTTCCACAGTTTCAATAACGGTAACCTTTAGTGAACCAATGGCTGCTAATAGTCCTAAAATTAATATTTCAGGTGGAATTTTGTCTAATGGTTCAATGACTGCCTCTACTACTAATTCAAGTTCTTCTGTTACAGGAACAACATGGTATTATAATTGGGATGTGCCTGATACGTATAATGGAGATGCTATAGTTACGTTTTCAGGTTCTGATTTATCTGGGAATGCTTATAGCGGATCAAACAGCATTACTTTTAGTATAGATAATTCTGCACCTTCCATTATTTCAATTGATAGTATTAATTCAGATAATAGTTCAATAACTATTTCATTCAATGAAACTGTTTATGGAGGATCTTCAGGTTCTACTTCTACTTTAGCTGCAAATGATTTAGATCTTTATTTAAGTGGAGGACAAGCAACTCTTGCCTCTACTACCCCATCAAGTATAATTAAGTTAAATAATTTTGATTTTAGTCAACATTGGAGCAGTGGCGAACCAAATGGATCCTCTGGAGAAAATCATGGAGAATTCGTCGGTGGTAAATTAAATGATCTTGGAGAAAATAGTTCTCGAGCTCATGTTTTGGAGATTCCCTCAGCTACGGCTACTCCATCAGGATACAATTACGTTGGTAATTTTTATGGAACAGCATATTTTAAATCAACATCTTCATCAAATTTTGCAAATGCCAAACAGGCTGCACAAAATGCTGGAGGAAATCTTTTGATAATTAATTCTACTGAAGAATATAATTACTTGTATTCTATAAGAAATAGCATTAGTTCTACTTGGATAGGGATTCTTCAAAATTCATCTGCTTCAGATTATTCTGAGGGTGCGGGGGGTTGGTACTGGTTAGATGGAACTCCTTTAAATAACAGTGCTAGATCAACCTCTACAAGATACATAGTAGGAGTGAGTTTAAATGCTTCTCCAACTGCTTATGGGAATGAACTTTTAAATATACAGCCTGCACAGAATTCTATTTTTGATATATATGGGAATCCAGCCACTACAGCATTTCAACAAATCACATTAAAGGATAGATCAGGTCCGATAATTACCGAATTAACACTATTGAGTACCTCGACTATAGAAGTAAAATTAAATGAACAAGTCTTTACAACAGGAACTGCCTCAGGAAGCTTACAAGCAAGTTCTTTTGGACTTTCTTTATCAGGTACAGGCTCTGGAACACTTGTAAGTTCTACTCCTTCAAATATTGTGAAGTCTATTGGGGGATTGAAATATACTCTAACTTTTGGCGTAAATAATGCCGAAGGTTCGGAACAAAACATAACAGTTAGTTCTACGGCTTTAATTTATGATTCTAAAGGGAATTCATCAAGACTTACTAAGACAACTCTTTTATTGCCTGATCAGGATGGTGATGGTGTTTTAGATAGAGATGATTTATGTCCTAATACACCCGCAGATTACACTTATGGGGTTGATGAAAATGGATGTGGTTTTGCACAAAAAGATGATGATGAAGATGGCGTTCTAAATAATAGAGATCAATGTCCTGGGACTCCCTTTGGCGAGGAGGTTGATGAAAACGGATGTTCAAAGTTACAGAACGACACCGACCAGGATGGTGTTCCAAATAAAAAAGATAAATGTCGTAACACTTTAATTGGTGAAAAAGTAAATGAAGAAGGATGTTCTATTAGAGATTTGGATCTAGATTTAGATGGAGTTTTATATGAAGAAGATGAATGTCCAAAAACTAAAAGTGGTGAACCTGTAAATGAAAAGGGTTGTGCCATTAAACCTCCAAGAATTAAATTACCTCTTTTACTATTATCTGAAGGTGTAGAGGTTGAAACATTGATTTTAGCTTTAGATATTGTTGATCCTCAGGAATTAAGTTACACTATTTCAATAGGAGGAAAAGATAAAAATTTAGTTGAGCTTAGAAATGGAAATGATCTATATCTTGTTACCCCTTTAGATTATGAAGATAAAAAATCACATACTATTGACATTACCGCAAGTAATGGCATAAAAGAGGTTACCAAACCATTAATAATTCAGGTTATAGATGTCCCTAATACTTTTTCGATAACTTCTTTTTCTATATCTGTATTTAATGTTCCAACAAATGCTGAAAATAATCAAACTGATAAGGGGTATCATACACGTTATTATAACCCTAATGTTAAAGATAAAGGTGGCGTAGGAAAATGGAAAATTAAAAAAGAAATTACTGGTGGTGCGGATAAAGATTTATTTACAATTCGTCAAAGGGGAGCTCAAAATAGAGGCCCAGGAGACGGTGACAGTACTGGAAGCACGGAGTCTGATGATTATTTAGACTTTTTATCTCCTCCTGATTTCGAAAATCCATTAGATCATAATAGAGATAATATCTATGAGGTTGAAGTTACCAATACGAATGTTAGCGATGGAGATCCAAATGTACCTGTAGTTGTAAATCAAACTCAAATAACTGTTCCTGAAGGAGCTTCAACTGCAGTTCAAATTCAAACTGTTTCAGTCAGCTCTTTAAATGACTCTGATGGAGACGGAATAAATGATGTGGATGATAATAGCCCATTCACGTCGAATCCTGATCAGGCAGATAGTGACGGTGATGGAGTTGGAGATGTTTCAGATGATCAAGATCATGATGGAGTTTGGAATCCTTCAGATTCTTGCCCAAACACTGATTTAGGAAAAATTGTTGATTTACAAGGGTGTACGATTTTCTATCTACCTTCAGAAAATATAACGGTTCAGAAAAAGGAAAAATGTATAGGAAATAATGAAATTATATGCACTTTTGGAGATATAACACATACTTATAATTTAACTATTACGGGGGCTTCCAATTCAACGCAAGTGATTACTGATAGAACATTTAGCTTAGAGGGATTATCTGCCGGAGCTTATTCATTGTGCTTTACCGTTGAAGGGGTACCATCATCTGAATATGAAAGATGTTACGAAGTTAATATTAATGAACCTCAACCATTATCAGTAACAAATAAATCTGCTAGTTCTAAAACTAAAAAGACTTATCAATTATCGGGAGGGGATGTTTATAATATTACTCATAACGGGAAGACAAAACAAACAAATGAAGAAATTGTAACATTAGAAATGGACAAGGGATACAATCATGTTAAAATAACAACAGGGATTGAATGTCAAGGAATATTTGAAGAGACTTACTTTAATTCTCATAAAATTAAAATAACACCAAATCCATTTAATCAGGATATTTCAATTTATGTAGATGGTGAAGATAGAGATATAATTGTTGAAATTTTTGCCTCTGATGGAAGATTGATTCATATGTCAGATCATATTCTTTCTAAATCTAATAGAATTATTTCTATACATTTAGATCAAGCCAAACAAGGCTCTTACATAGTTAAAGTTACGGGTTCTAGTACAGTTAAAACTTCTGAATTAGTAATAAAAAAATAAATTTATATTAAATTTTTTTAATGAAAACATCTTTAAATGATATTTCAATATTTATAGCCAGGGTTGTTTTTTCGATTTTATTAATGACACATGGACTACCAAAATTTAACAGGCTTTTTGAGGATAAAATTAGATTTGCAGATCCTATTGGATTAGGCAAAGAACTTTCTCTTTATTTAACTGTTTTTTCTGAATTAATAGTTCCTTTTTTTATAATTATTGGATATAAAACTAGGGTATTATCTCTTTTCCCTATTGTTACAATGTTTATTGCTGCTTTTATTGTTCATTCAGCAGATCCATTTAGAAAAATGGAACCAGCTATTTTATTTTTAACTGGATTTACTATTATTTTAATAAGTGGACCTGGCAAGATTTCACTAGACTATTTTTTTTCAAAGAAAAAATATTATTAATTTGAAAATTGATCTTATTTTTTAACTTTAAAATTAAATAATCATTTATGGGAGATAAAAATAACTTTAGAAGTAGAAGAAATTTTTCAAAACAGTTGATAGGAGGGTTAGGAGCTATAGCAATTGGGACTCCTGTATTTAGTAGAGAAGTCTTGAATAATTATGCAATGACTAATAAAAAAAAATTAGGAATTGCTTTAGTAGGTCTAGGCCGCTATTCCACCTACCAATTAGCGCCTGCTTTAGAAATTTCACAATTTTGTGAATTAAAAGGTATTGTAACAGGAACTCCTTCAAAGGCAGTTAAATGGAAAAAAAAATATAATCTTTCGCCAAAAAATATCTATAATTATGAAAATTTTGATTCTATTGTCAATAATTCTGAAATTGATATAGTTTATATAGTTCTTCCTAATTCAATGCATAAGGAATATACCATAAGAGCAGCTAAAGCCAGGAAACATGTTATATGTGAAAAACCGATGGCAGTTAATGCTTTGGAAGCCCAAGAGATGATAGATGCTGTTTCAGCTGTAAAAAAACAACTTTTTATTGGTTATAGACTTCACTATGAGCCACATAATATAGAAGCTGCAAGAATAGGGCAAAAAGAGGTTTATGGTAAGGTTAAAATTTTTGAAGGGAGTTTTGGTTTTAAAATTGGTGATCCATCTCAATGGAGATTAAAACATAGTTTGTCTGGAGGAGGGGCATTAATGGATGTAGGAATATATGCAATTCAAGCTGCCAGATACAGTATTGGACAAGATCCTATAGCTCTTACAGCTCAAGAGTATAAAACAGATAATATTAAATTTAGTGAAGTTGATGAAACTATTTTTTGGCAAATGGAATTTCCCTCTGGCGCAGTATCAAGTTGTATTACTACTTATTCTTCTTATATTGAGCGATTATATGTCGCTGCTGAAAATGGTTATGTAGAATTAAGTCCAGCGTACTCATATGGTTCAATTAAAGGAAGTATTAAAAGAGAACCTATGAATTTCGAAGAAGTTAATCAACAGCAATTACATATGGATGGTATTGCATATAGTATATTAAGTGGCACTAAAGCAAAAAAATATTTACGGTGAGGAAGGATTAAAAGACATGAAAATTATAGATGCTATTTATAAATCAATTT